>NZ_JAUSKL010000012.1 GCF_030646925.1 Candidatus Binatus sp.
CACGAATCCTCGTCGGGAAACATCCGGTCGAATTGAAAGACCGTCATTTGCGGCGTGAACTTGGGGGCGCGGGCTTCCTTGTTCCTCATGAAAATAAATGTAGCGCGAATATGCGTCCTAGTCAAGTAGTGCATACTCGCCCAACGAAGCGGGCGAGGCAAAGAGGCGGCGGGCGAAGCGAGCAAAGGCCGCTCCTCATCGCTTCTGCCGAGTCTCGGCCTCGCCGCGCTACGCAAAGAAGCGGGGGCGAGGCAAAGAGGCGGCGGGCGGATTTGCTTCACATCTGATCCCAACGCTGCTATTAAACAGCACGCTTTCTGAAGACTCGAAGTCCGGCTCGCGCTTGCGCGTTACTTAATCTTGGCTTATTAACAAGTACGCGAATATTAGCTAGGCTTTCAGATCGAAAAACACGGGAGACGAAAACGGCAGCGTGGCTCGAAAAAAAATTGCGTTTGTCGGAGCAGGGAACGTCGGCGCAACCTGCGCCCATCTGTGCTTTCTGAACCGGCTCGGCGACATCGTGCTATACGACATTATCGACGGCCTGCCGCAGGGCAAGGCGCTCGACATGCTGGAATCGGCGCCGGTGCTCGGTATCGATTGTTCGGTGACCGGCACGATCGATATCAAGGGCATCGAGGGCGCGGACTGCTGCGTGGTGACGTCCGGATCGCCGCGTAAGCCCGGGATGAGCCGCGACGACCTGCTGAAGATCAACGCGAAAGTCATGAACGACGTCGGCGTCGCGATCAAGCAGCATGCGCCGAATGCGTTCGTGATCGCGGTGACGAATCCGCTCGACGCGATGGTCACGCAACTGAAGCGCGTGACCGGCTTCGCCAAGAATCGAATCGTGGGCCAGGCCGGCGTGCTCGATTCGGCGCGCTATCGCACCTTCCTCGCGTCGGAACTCGGGGTGTCGGTCGAAAGCGTGTCGGCGATGGTGCTGGGCGGTCACGGCGACGACATGGTGCCGATTCGGAGCTATACCACGGTCGCGGGGCAGCCGATCGAAAAATTGATCGCGGCCGCGCGGCTCGATGAAATCGAAAAGCGCACCCGCACCGGCGGCGGCGAGATCGTCGAGTTGATGAAGACCTCATCTTACTACGCGGCGGGCACCGCGGTGTACAAAATGGTCGAGGCATTCATCCTCGATCGCAAGCAGGTGCTGCCGTGCGCCGCGTATCTCGACGGAGAGTACGGCGTGAAAGGATTGTTCGCGGGCGTGCCGGTCGTGATCGGTGAGGGCGGTGTCGAGCGCGTGGTCGAAATCCAGCTCAATTCGGCGGAGAAAGCCGCTTTCGACACTTCGGTAGCGCACGTGCGTGAACTGGTCGATGCGATGGACAAGGTCATCGCAGCTAACAACTAGAATCGCTCAGGATAAGGTCAATGGCTGAACCAGGTGCAATCGCAGCTCCTGTCGCGGGAGCAACCATGAGCGCGGACGAGCGGCACTGGCTGCTCCGCCGGCTGCATTCGCTGTCGGGGATCGTCCCGATCGGCGGCTTTCTGCTGTTCCACATCTTCGAAAACGCTTTCGTGCTGCGCGGCAGCGAAGTGTGGTGGAAGGAGACCGAATTCACGCGCGGACTGCCGTTTCAGATCGCGGTCGAGGCGGCCGTGCTGTGGATTCCGATTCTGTATCACGCCATCTACGGCCTGATAATCACGGCGACGGCGCAGCCCAACGATTATCCGTATGCGCGCAATTACCAGTACACGATGCAGCGCATCACCGGGATACTGGCGTTCCTGTTCATCGGCTTTCACGTCTTCTCGACGCGCATCTTCTATTACGCCACCGGCACCGAGACCAGCTACGAGCGGATGCATTCGTTCATGATCGACCCGGTGTATTTGACGATCTACGTCGTCGGGACGCTGGCCTGCGTCTATCACCTTACCAACGGCATCTACACATTTTCGATCACGTGGGGACTCGCGGTGGGTCCTCGAGCGCAACGAATGGTTAATCGCGCGTGTATCGCGCTGGGCCTGATTCTCGCGATTGCAAGCGTCGCCATCATGGTGGCGTTCCGCGCACCCGCTTAGGAGAGTATCGATGCCAGGTCGTCACATAATTGTTGGAGGCGGGCTTGCGGGTTTGACCGCGGCGATGAAACTCGCGGAGCACGGCGAATCGGTCGACGTGTTCTCGATCGTGCCGGTCAAGCGATCGCATTCGGTCTGCGCGCAAGGCGGAATCAACGGCGCCGTCAATACGAAAGGCGAGGGCGATTCGCCGATGATCCACTTCGACGACACCATCTACGGCGGCGACTTCCTCGCCAATCAGCCGCCCGTCAAAGGGATGTGCGATGCGGCGCCGGCGATCATCTATCTGTTCGATCGGATGGGCGTGATGTTCAATCGCACCGCCGAGGGCCTGCTCGATTTTCGGCGGTTCGGCGGCACCAAGCATCATCGGACTGCGTTTGCCGGCGCAACCACGGGCCAGCAACTGCTCTACGCTCTGGACGAGCAAGTCCGGCGCTACGAAGTCGGCGGTCAGGTTCGCAAATTCGAAGGCTGGGAGATGCTTAGTATCGTGCAGGACGAATCGGGCGAATGCCGCGGTATCGTCGCGATCGATACGCGCTCGCTCGAGATGCGCGCGTTTCCTGCCGACACCGTGTTGGTCGCGACCGGCGGCCCCGGCCTGGTGTACGGGCGCTCGACTCAGTCGCTGGTCAATACCGGCTCGGCCGCGAGCGCCGCCTATCAGCAAGGCGCGGTTTACGCCAACGGCGAGTTCATCCAGGTGCATCCGACTGCGGTGCCGGGCGAGGACAAGAACCGGCTCATTTCCGAATCGATACGCGGCGAGGGCGGACGCGTCTGGACTTATCGCGAGGGCAAGCCCTGGTATTTTCTCGAAGAGATGTACCCGGCCTACGGCAATCTGGTGCCGCGCGATATCGCGACTCGGGCGATTCACAAGGTCGTGTTCGAGGACAAGCTCGGCATCGATGGCAATCCGCTGGTGTATCTCGACGTGAGCCATCTCGATCCTGTGGAATTGAATCGCAAGGTCGCGGGCGTGCTCGAAATTTACGAGAAGTTTGCCGGTCAGGATCCGCGCAAAGTTCCGATGAAGATTTTCCCCTCGATGCACTACTCGATGGGCGGGCTGTGGGTTGACTACGATCAGCAGACCAACGTGCCCGGACTGTTTGCCGCCGGCGAATGCGAGTTCCAGTATCACGGCGCGAATCGGCTCGGTGCGAATTCGCTTTTATCGTGCGTGTACGGCGGCGATGTCGCCTCGCGCGCGATGGTCAATTACACGAAGTCGCACAAGAGTGATGCGTCTTCACGCATTTACGATTCCGAGCTGACCCGTCAGCGCGAGGATTTCGACAAGATCTTCAAAATGGACGGACCCGAGAATGCCTTCGCGCTGTGGCGGCAACTCGGCGAGGTCATGACCGAGAACGTCACCGTCGTCCGCTACAATGACAAGCTGAAGCTCACCGACGACAAGATTCTCGAGTACAAGGATCGATGGGCTAGCATCGGGCTGAATGACAAGGGCAAGTGGGCCAACCAGGAAGTGCTGTTCGTGCGCCAGCTATGGAACATGTTCGAACTGGCGCGGCCGATCACGCTGGGCGCGCTCAATCGCAACGAATCGCGCGGCGCGCACTACAAGCCCGACTTCCCGGAGCGCGACGATCCTAATTTCATGAAAACTACCATGGCGGCGTGGTCGTCCGACGGCCCGCGCTTCAGTTGGGAGCCGGTGGACGTGAGCTTGCTCAAGCCGCGCCCGCGCCGTTACGACGTCGAAAAATCCGCGACCGAAACCAAGACCGCCGCTTAGGAGATTGGTGTGGCTGAACGTACGCAAATTCTCAGGGTGAAGCGGCAGGAAAATCCCAACTCGCAATCCTATTGGGAAGAGTTCGAGATTCCCTATCTGCCGCATCACAACGTCGTCTCGATGCTGATGGAAGTGCGGCGCAATCCGGTCACGCGCCAGGGCAAGCGCGTCGCGCCGGTGGTGTTCGATGCGAACTGCCTCGAAGAAGTCTGCGGCTCGTGCACGATGCTCATCGATGGACGGGTGCGGCAGGGATGCAGCCAGCTTGCCGACAGCCTCGGTTCGAGCGTCACCATCGAGCCGATGTCGAAATTTCCAGTCATCCGCGATCTGATGGTCGATCGGTCGAAGATGTTCGACGCGCTCAAGAAAGCGCACGCGTGGATTCCGATCGACGGCACTTACGATCTCGGACCGGGACCGCGCGTCGCCCCCGACGTCCAGCAACTTGCGTATTTGTTCTCGCGATGCATGACGTGCGGATGCTGCCTCGAAGCGTGCCCGCAAGTTAATTCGCATTCGGAGTTCATGGGCGCCGCCGTGATCGGCCAAGTCTATCTGATGAGCCAGCATCCGACCGGCAAGATGAATCAGGATGAACGGCTGCAGGCGATGATGAGCGTCGGCGGTGTCGAGGATTGCGGCAATGCGCAGAACTGCGTCGAGGTCTGCCCCAAGGGTATCCCGCTCACAACGGCGATTGGCGCAGTCGGCCGTCAGACGTCGATCAAGTGGCTCCGCGACCTGTTTATGAAGTGACATCAGCGCTGTATTGATGTCATTGATGTCATCCTGTACATCGAAGTCTTTCGATCGACGGCAAACGCCTGCCAGGTAGTTGAATGAACATTCACGAGTTTCAAGCCAAACAAATTCTCGGCCGCTTCGGCGCGCCGGTGCCCAAGGGTCAGGCGGCATCGACGCCCGACGAAGCTGCGTCCGCGTTCAAAGCGCTCGGCCAGCCAAAAGTCGTGGTCAAGGCGCAGATTCATGCCGGCGGCCGCGGCAAAGCCGGCGGCGTCAAACTGCTCTCGAGCGCCGACGAAGTCCGCGACTTCGCCGCCAAACTGCTCGGCAAGCCGCTCGTCACGCATCAGACTGGGCCGGAAGGCCGCGTCGTCCGCCGCGTCTATATCGAAGAGGCGAGCCAGGTCGCGCGCGAGCTTTACCTCGGGATGCTGGTCGATCGGAAGGCCGGCTGCGTCTCCGTGATCGCCAGCACCGAAGGCGGCATGGATATCGAGGAAGTCGCCGCCAAGACGCCCGAGAAAATTCTCACTGAACCGATCAATCCGCTGCTCGGCGTGTCGGGATTCCTCGCGCGCAAAATCGCATTTTCGCTCGGCCTCAAAGACAAGCAGATCGGCCAGTTCACGGCGCTGCTCTCGGCGCTCTACAAGGCGTTCATCGAAACGGACGCATCGCTGATCGAGATCAATCCGCTGGTCGTGACTGCCGACGGACGCGTGATTTGCCTCGACGCCAAGATGTCGTTCGACGACAACGGCCTGTTCCGTCATCCCGACATCCGCGAACTGCGCGACGCGAACGAGGAAGATCCCGCCGAGACCGAGGCCGCCAAGTTCGACCTCAGCTACGTGCATCTCGACGGCAATATCGGATGCATGGTCAACGGCGCGGGCCTCGCGATGGCGACGATGGACATCGTGAAGATTTACGGCGCCGAGCCGGCGAATTTTCTCGACGTTGGCGGCGGCGCCAGCACTGAAAAAGTCGCCGCGGCGTTTCGCATCCTGCTTTCCGACACACGAGTCAAAGGCGTGCTGATCAACATCTTCGGCGGCATCATGCGATGCGACGTGCTCGCGCAAGGCGTCGTCGAAGCCGCGAAACAGGTCAAGCTGAGTGTGCCGCTGGTGGTTCGGATGGAAGGCACCAACGTCACCGAGGGCAAGAAGATTCTCGCCGATTCAGGCATCAAGGTAATCACCGCGAGCGACATGGCCGACGCCGCGCGGCGCATCGTCAAGGAAATCGGCGCTTAGGTTTTTTCATGAGCATCCTGGTTAACAAGAATACCCGCGTACTCACGCAAGGAATCACCGGCGCGACCGGCCAGCTTCACACGCGCGCGTGCAAAGAATACGGCACGCAGATGGTCGGCGGCGTAGTGCCCGGCAAAGGCGGCACCGACTTCGAGGGTATCCCGATTTTCGACACCGTCGAGCAGGCGCGCAAAGCGACCGGCTGTGATGCGACCGTGATCTACGTACCACCCGCGTTTGCCGCCGACGCGATGCTCGAAGCGGTCGCAGCCGGCATCGAGCTGGTCATCTGCATCACCGAGGGCGTGCCGGTGCTCGACATGGTGAAAGTGAAGGCCTACATGGCGGGCACCAAGTCGCGCCTGATCGGACCGAACTGCCCAGGCATCATCACGCCGGGCGAATGCAAAATCGGCATTATGCCGGGGTACATCCACAAACCGGGCGACGTCGGCGTCGTGTCGCGCTCGGGCACGCTCACCTATGAGGCGGTGTTTCAACTGACGCAACTTGGAATCGGGCAATCGAGCTGTATCGGAATCGGCGGCGATCCAATCGTCGGGACGACCCATATCGACGCGCTGAAACTCTTCAATGAAGATCCAGCGACTCGCGCGGTGATCATGATCGGCGAGATCGGCGGAACGGCGGAGGAAGAGGCCGCGGAATATATAAAGCAAAACTTTAAGAAACCGGTGGTCGCTTTCATCGCCGGGCAGACTGCGCCGAAAGGGCGGCGGATGGGACATGCCGGTGCGATCATCTCGGGCGGGCGAGGCACCGCGGCCGACAAAATCGCGGCGCTCAAGGCGGCTGGAATCGCGGTCGCGATGAGTCCCGCCGATCTCGGCACCACGATGCAATCGCTGCTGCGGGGCAGGGCGTAAGCGATGGAACGTACATTTGCGATCGTGAAGCCCGACGCTGTGCGGCGCGGACTGACCGGCGACATATTGAAGCGCATCGAGGCGTCGGGGTTGTCGATCATCGCGATGCGCAAGCTGCATCTGTCGCGCGCCGATGCCGAAACATTCTACGACGTGCACAAAGCCCGCCCGTTCTTCAGCGGCCTCTGCGATTACATGACGTCGGGTCCGGTCGTCGTGATGGTGCTGCAGGGCGAGAATGCGATCGCGCGATGGCGCGGGCTGATGGGCGCCACGGATCCCAAGAAGGCCGACGCGGGCACGATTCGGCGCGACTACGGTATCGACGTCGAGCAGAATGCGACGCACGGCTCCGACGCGCCCGAAACCGCGGCGCAGGAAGTCGCATTTTTCTTCCCGAGCCGCGAGCTTTTGGAATAGCAATCGAACTGCCGCGCAAGCTCCGGGATTGTTGCGGCGGCGCCATTTGTCGCGAGCCTGCGTCAGCCGCGCGTTTCAACTACAATAGTCAGCCGTGAACGCAGACAGCGATACCGCCGAGCGATCGTCATCGATGCGCGACATGCGCGAGCTGACGCTACGTGACATGCGCGAGCTGACGCTCGACGAGGTGCGCCAGATCGTCGTCGATTTTGGCGAGCGTGAATTTCGCGCGCGCCAGATCGTGCAGTGGCTCTATGCCCGCGGTGTCGAGTCGTTCGACGCGATGCTGGATCTACCCGCCACGCTGCGCGCTCATCTAAAGCAGAACTTCAGGATCGGGGTGCCGGCCGCGTCCGTCGTTTCGCGCGCGACCGACGGCACGCGAAAATTGCTGATTCGGCTGGCCGACGGCGAAGAGATCGAATCGGTGATCATTCCCGCCGAAGGACGCGTCACGCTCTGCATGTCGAGCCAGGTGGGATGCGCGATGGCGTGCGAGTTCTGCGCTACCGCCCGCATGGGGCTGCATCGCAACCTGACCGCGTCCGAGATGCTCGGGCAGATTTTCGCGGCGCGCAGCGAACTCCTTCCCGGCGAGGAATTCACCAATTTCGTTTTCATGGGGATGGGCGAGCCACTCGCCAACTATCCGCGGCTGATTCAGACCTTGACGATCATGACGGCGGAGTGGGGGATGAACATCTCGCCGCGGCGCATTACCGTTTCGACCGTTGGCTTGATTCCCGCGATGGAGCGTCTGCTCGCGGAAATCCCGGTGAATCTCGCGGTCTCCCTGCACGCGACCACCAATGAACTTCGCAGCCGCCTCGCACCGATCAATCAGCGCTATCCGCTCGAGGACTTGATCGCCGCCTGCCGGAAACTGCCGATCAAGCGGCGCAATCGAATCATGTTCGAGTATGTGATGCTCGCCGGTGTGAACGATTCGATCGCCGATGCTCGCGGTCTGCTGAAACTGCTCGCGCCGCTGCGCGCCAAGATCAACCTGATATTTTACAATCCGTTCGACGGCTCGAACCTGCGCACCAGTCCGCGCGCCGCGGTCGAGGCCTTTCAAGCGATCCTCAAGAACGGTAACTTGACCGCTACCATTCGCGAAAGTCGAGGGCTGGATATCGCGGCGGCCTGCGGGCAGCTATACGCCGAGCAGCATCGCGCGACTTGAACAGCGACAACATCACAGATGGCACACAACGTACTCGGAGTTATCGGCGGCAGCGGCTTCTACCAGATGAAAGGGCTCGAGAAGGTCGAGCAGTTGACGCTGCAAACGCCATTTGGCGAACCATCGGATCCCTTCTACCAGGGACGAATCGGCGATCTCGAAGTGGTATTCCTCGCGCGCCACGGCCGCGGTCATCGGCTGCTGCCGTCGGAAATAAATTTTCGCGCCAATGTTTTCGGGATGAAGCAACTCGGGGTGACCCATCTCGTATCGATTTCCACCGCGGGCAGCCTGAAAGAGGAAATCCATCCAGGCGAATTGATCGTTCCCGATCAATTTATCGATCGGACGTTCAGACGGCCGCAGACATTCTTCGGCGACGGCCTCGTCGTGCATGTCTCGCTCGCATCGCCGGTGTGCGCCGATCTTGCGCGCAGTCTGGTTGGTGCGACTCGCGCTGGCGGCGCGCTGGTTCACGAAGGCGGGACGTATCTCTGCATGGAGGGGCCGCAATTTTCGACGCGCGCGGAATCGAATCTGTACCGCAGGTTCGGCGCCAGCGTGATCAGCATGACCGCGATGCAGGAAGCGCGGCTCGCCCGCGAAGCCGAGATGTGTTACGCGGCGCTGGTGCTGGTCACCGACTACGACTGCTGGCACGAATCGGTCGCGGCGGTGGATATCGCCGAGATTCTGCGGGTGATGAACGCCAACGTCGAGAAGGCGCAGAAAGCGGTGTCGCAACTGGCCGGGACGCTCGGCAACCGCCCGCGCAGTTGCGGCTGCGAACACGCGCTGAAGGGAACTATCATCACCGATCGCACCGTAATTTCGCAGGAACGAATCGACGCTTTGCGGCCATTACTAGGAAAGTATCTCTAGCTAATCGAGTTTATACAGGTAGCTAATCGAATGAGTATTGTAGTTGTCGGTTCCGTAGCCTATGACGATGTCGATACAACGCATGGAAATGTAGTCGATGCGTTGGGCGGTTCGGCCAGCTATTTCGCGGTCGCCGCGCGCTTCTTCACGCCCGTCAGCGTGGTGGCGGTCGTAGGCTCCGACTTCAAGGCCGAGGATCGCCAGCGGCTGGCGGAGCGCGGAATCGATCTGCGCGCGCTCGAACAGAAAGAGGGCAGAACCTTCCATTGGCACGGGCGTTATCACGAGGATATGAACAAGCGCGATACGGTGAGCGTCGAGCTGAACGTGTTCGACGGCTTCATGCCGAATCTGCTGGCCGATCAGCGGCGCTGCGACTATTTGTTTCTCGCCAACATCGCGCCGAGCCTTCAGCAGCGGGTGCTCTCGCAAGTCAGCACGCCCAAGCTGGTCGCGGGCGATACGATGAATCTGTGGATCAACGAGACCCGCGACGATCTAATAAAGCTGCTCTCCCGCCTGGATATTCTGACGCTCAACGACGAGGAAGCGCGGATGCTGTCGGGCGAAAGCAACCTGGTGAAAGCGGGTCGCGCGATCCTCGCGATGGGTCCGCGGATGCTGCTGGTCAAGCGCGGCGAATACGGCGTGCTGCAATTCAGCAAGGAAGGGATGTTTGCGGTGCCGGCTTATCCGCTCGAGGAAGTGATCGATCCTACAGGCGCGGGCGATACCTTCGCCGGCGGCATGATGGGATTTCTTGCGCGCAGCGGCCGCGTGAGCGAGTCCTCGCTCAGGACCGCGGTGGTTTACGGCAGCGTGCTGGCGTCGTTCGTGGTCGAGAAATTCTCGCTCGACCGGCTGTTCGAGCTGACCTGGGATGACATCGACAAACGCTACCGCGCATTCATCGACCTTATCGATTCCCATCATGCGAGATGGATTACTCAGTAGTTATTCCGCTATTCAACGAGCGGGATAATCTCGCCCCTCTCCACGCCGAATTGACCGGTGTGATGCGAGCAGTTGGGCATTCCTACGAACTCGTGTTCATCGACGACGGCAGCACCGACGGCGGAATCGAAGTGCTGCGCGAGATCAAAGGCTCGGATCCCGCCGTCCATGTTATTCGGCTCGCGCGAAACTCGGGACAGACGGCGGCGCTCGCGTGCGGCTTCAGGCACGCATCGGGCGATGTGATCGTTGCGCTCGACGCTGATTTGCAAAACGATCCGGCCGACATCCCGCGACTGCTCGCCGCGCTTGACCAGGGTTACGATCTCGCGAGCGGATGGCGCACGGCCCGCTGGCAGAAGGAGAAATTCACTCGCCGGATTCCGTCGATCGCGGCCAATTCGCTGATTTCCGCGATCACCGGCGTGCGACTCCACGATTACGGATGCACCTTCAAGGCGTATCGCCGCGAGTTAGCGCAGAGCCTGAACCTCTACGGCGAGATGCATCGATTCGTGCCGGCGATCGCCGCGGAGCAGGGCGCACGCATCGTCGAAGTTCCGATCGGGTTTCGGCCGCGCCGCGCTGGCATTTCGAAATACGGCCTCGGCCGAATAATTCGCACACTACTCGATCTGGTTACTGTCAAGTTTTTATCTGGCTATTCGACGGCGCCGATTCAGATATTCGGCTTAATAGGCATTGTACTGGGCGGACTTGGTAGTTTGTGGACATTCATATTGGTAATCGAAAAAGTACTGTTCGGTTACACACTGGGTAATCGGCCGGCGCTGCTGCTGGCCGTGTTGCTGGTGGTAGTTGGCGTTCAATTCATCAGTATGGGCTTGCTGGGAGAGATGCTGGCGCGCACCTATCATGAGTCGCAGGGCAAGCCCGTGTATATAATCAAGGAGGAGTTCTAGTACCTCATGAACATCACAGTGGTGGGGACCGGGTATGTCGGTCTGGTCAGCGGAACTTGCTATGCGGAAAGCGGCAACGAGGTTGTCTGTGTTGATATTGACGAACGCCGTATCGCGCAGCTTATCGAGGGCAAGGCGCCGTTTTATGAACCCGGCCTCGAAGAGCTGGTGCGCCGCAATGTGA
Source organism: Candidatus Binatus sp. (assembly GCF_030646925.1). Taxonomy (NCBI): domain Bacteria; phylum Candidatus Binatota; class Binatia (SeqCode); order Binatales (SeqCode); family Binataceae (SeqCode); genus Binatus (SeqCode); species Binatus sp. (SeqCode). The sequence continues at coordinate 11,278 of NZ_JAUSKL010000012.1, forward strand.
AGGAGGGACGCCTCCATTTCACGACCGACGTAAGCTACGCGGTGGCGCAATCGATGGTGTCGTACATCGCGGTCGGCACTCCGATGAACGCGACTGGCGCCGCCGATTTGAGCGCGATTTTCAAGGCCGCGGAGGACATCGCCAGGGCCGTCACCGGTTACCACATCATTGCGATCAAGAGCACGGTGCCGGTCGGCACCAATGATCGCGTGAGAGAGATTGTGAACCGGGTCGCGAAGCATCGCATCGACGTTTGCTCGGTGCCTGAATTTCTGAAGGAAGGCTCCGCAATCGAAGATTTCATGCGGCCCGATCGAGTTGTGATCGGCAGCTTGAGCGATCAGGCGAGGGCAATTTTGCGCGAGATTCACAGTCCCTTCGTGCGCACCGACAATCCGATCCTCGAGATGGATCCGAAGTCGGCGGAACTGACTAAGTACGCGTCGAATGCGATGCTTGCGCTGCGCATCTCGTTCATCAACGACATGGCGAATCTATGCGACGCGGTCGGCGCGGATATCAATGCGGTGCGGCGCGGTTTGGGTTCCGATCGGCGGATTGGCTCGTCGTTCCTGTTTCCGGGTATCGGCTATGGCGGTTCGTGTTTTCCGAAAGACGTGCAGGCGCTGATTCACTCGGCGTCCGAAAATGGTCTCGATTTCGCGCTGCTGGCGGCGGCCGAATCGGTCAACATGCGGCAGAAGCGGTTGATCCCGCAGCGCGTGAAGCAGCATTTCGGAGACGATCTCAGCGGCAAGGTATTCGCGGTCTGGGGCACCGCATTCAAGCCGCGCACCGACGATATGCGCGAAGCGCCTTCGCTGGTGGTGATCGAGGAGCTGCTGCGCGCGGGCGCGCAATGCCGGGTGCACGATCCGGAGGCGCTTGAAAACGCGCGCAAGTATTTCGGCGATCGCGTCACCTACCACAAGACCAATTACGAGGCGCTCAAAAACGCCGACGCGCTGCTGATCCTGACTGAGTGGAACGAATTCCGCCGGCCCAATTTCCAGCGCATCAAGAATGAACTCAAGCAGCCGGTGATTTTCGACGGCCGAAACCTGTATGATCCGGATCTCATGAAGGCGCTCGAATTCCGCTACTACTCAGTCGGGCGTCATCCGGTTTAAGAAAAGGGCATTTTTCACATGAGGATTGTGGTAACTGGCGGCGCCGGTTTTATCGGCTCGCATACCGTCGATGCGCTGGTCGCGGCGGGCGCGGATGAAATTTTCGTCCTCGACGATTTATCCAGCGGCAAGCGCAATCAGGTGAATACCAGGGCTGCGTTTTTCCAGGTCGATCTGCGCGACGCTGCCGCGGTAAAAGCCGTCGTCGAGAAGACCAGGCCCGAGGCGATCATCCACTGCGCCGCGCAAATGGACGTGCGGCGATCGGTCGCCGATCCGGCGTTCGACGCGCAAGTCAACGTGGTCGGCTTTCTCAATCTGATCGAAGCCGCGCGTCAGCAAGGCCTCCGTCGTGTCATACTTTCGTCCACCGGCGGCGCGATCTACGGCGAACAGGACGAGTTTCCCTGCACTGAGGATCATCCGCTGCGGCCGGTCAGTCCTTACGGCGTCGCGAAACTGGCCACCGAGGCCTACCTGTTTTTCTACAAAGTTCAGTACGGCATCGATTACGTCGCGCTGCGTTACGGAAATGTTTACGGCCCGCGGCAGGATCCGCACGGCGAGGCGGGCGTCGTCGCGATCTTTTGCGGCAGGATACTCGGCGGCAAGCCGGTTACGATTTTCGGCGACGGCGAACAGACACGCGACTACGTATTCGTCAGCGACGTGGCGCGCGCCAATATCGCGGCGCTCAACTCGACGGCTTCCGGCGTGGCGCTGAATATCGGCACCGGAATCGAGACCAACGTGAATGAACTCTACTCGACGCTCGCCGCGATCGCCGATTTCCCCGCCGCCGCGGAGTATGCCGGTGAGCGCCCCGGCGAGCAGCGCCGTTCCGTGATATCGCCGGCGCGAGCCGCATCGACGATCGCATGGCGTCCCGAGAAAGCGCTCGGCGAAGGGCTCGAGGACACCTTCAAATACTTTAAGGATCGCCGGGGGCGCTCAAATTGATGCGCGCGATCGCCGAACGACAGCTCGCTTACCGCCAACCGCGCGAAGGAGTAGAGCGTCCACTCGCCGTGCAATGACCGAATCATCTTCGATTCGCAATTTTTCGATCATCGCGCATATCGATCACGGCAAGTCCACGCTCGCCGATCGGATCCTCGAGCGCACCGGCGCGCTCACGATGCGCGAATCGAAGGATCAGTTCCTCGATTCGATGGATCTCGAACGCGAACGCGGCATCACGATCAAGGCGCGCTCGGTCCGCCTCGACTACGCCGCCAAGGACGGCAAGAGTTACGTTCTCAACCTGATCGATACGCCCGGCCACGTCGATTTCGCGTACGAAGTGTCGCGCAGCCTTGCGGCGTGCGAAGGAGCGCTGCTGGTCGTCGATGCGAGCCAGGGGGTCGAAGCACAGACGCTCGCCAACGTTTACCTGGCGCTCGATCACGGTCTCGAAATCATTCCGGTGGTCAACAAGATCGATTTGCCGGGCGCCGACATCGAGCGCACGCGCCAGCAGATCGAGGAAGTGATCGGCCTCGACGCGTCCGACGCGATCCTGACCAGCGCGAAGGAGGGCATCGGCATCGCCGAGGTGCTCGAGGCGATCGTCGCGCGAATCCCGCCGCCGAAGCTAGCTCCGGACCAGACTGTCCGCGCGCTCATCTTCGACAGTTGGTACGACGTGTATGAAGGCGTGATCGGTTTGGTGCGCGTTTTTGGCGGCGAACTCAAGCGCGGGATGAAGGTGCTCCTGATGGGCACCGACAAGACCGGCGAAGTGATGCGGCTTGGGCATTTCACGCCGCACGAACGCGCCGCCGAGACGCTCGGGCCGGGCGAAGTTGGCTTCATCGTCGCGAATATTAAGACGGTGGCGGACATGCGGGTCGGCGACACGATCACCGACGCGGACAATCCCGCGACCGAACCGCTGCCCGGCTTCAAGGAATTGAAGCCGATGGTATTCGCCGGGCTTTACCCGACCGAGGCGAACCAGTATGGCGCGCTGCGCGACTCGATCGAGAAGCTAACGCTGAACGACGCGAGCCTGATCTGCGAGCCGGAGACGTCGCAGGCGCTGGGTTTTGGTTTTCGCGCCGGCTTCCTCGGATTGCTGCATATGGAGATCGCGCAGGAGCGGCTCGAGCGCGAATTCGGCATCAATCTGATCGTCACCGCGCCGACCGTCGCGTACCAGGTGCGAAGCATCTCTGGCGAGGTGAAGATCGTTGACAATCCGACGCTGCTGCCGGACGAAAACTCGATCGAGGCGATCGAGGAGCCGTTCATCCTCGCGTCGGTGCATATGCCGGAGGAGTTCCTCGGGGCCGTGATGAAGCTCTGCGAGGATCGCCGCGGTCTGCAACGCGATCTGAAATTCGTCGGCGACAAGCGCGTCATCCTGCACTACGAGTTGCCGCTCGCCGAGATCGTTTTCGATTTTTACGATCGCCTCAAGTCGGTGAGCCGCGGTTACGCGTCGCTGGATTACGAGTTTCTGGACTTCAGGGCCGGGCCTCTGGTTAAATTGGATATTCGCATCAACGGCGAGATCGTGGACGCGCTTTCGATTATTGTGCATCGGGACAAATCCTACGAACGCGGCCGCGCGCTGTGCGAAAAGATGCGCGAGTTGATCCCGCGCCAGATGTTCGACGTCGCGATCCAGGCGTCGATCGGCGCCAAGATTATCGCGCGCGAATCGGTCAAGGCGCTGCGCAAGAACGTAACCGCGAAATGCTACGGCGGCGACATCACGCGCAAACGCAAGCTGCTCGAGAAACAGAAGGAAGGCAAAAAGCGGATGAAGCAGGTCGGTCGCGTCGAAATCCCGCAGGAAGCCTTCCTGGCCCTGCTCAAGGTCGGAGAGTAGGGGATTAGAGTGGCTGAGCCCGCGCGAAACCTGCCGAAATTGCAGTCCTCGGGCGCAAGTCCGGTCCCCGCGGTCGGCGAGCAGCGCAAATCGGTCGTCCGCGAGTACGGCGAGGCGATGTTCGTCGCGCTGATCCTCGCGATCTTCATCCGCACGTTTTTCGTTCAGGCCTACAAGATCCCGTCAGGTTCGATGGAACCGACGCTGCTGATCGGCGACCACATCCTGGTCAACAAAATCGGGTACGGACTCCGCATGCCCGATTCGATCTTCGGCCTGCAGATTCCGGGACTGCCGTACGGCCGCTATTTGTTTCATCTCGAGTCGGTGCATCGCGGCGACGTCGTCGTATTTGTGTTTCCGCCCGACCGCACCAAGGATTTCATCAAGCGCGTGATCGGCATCGCGGGCGACACGATCCAGGTCAAGGACGGCGTGGTCTGGTTGAACGGCGCGAAGATGCCCGATCCGAACGCGCACCTCGAAGTCAGTTCGTCGGATCGCACCGCCGGCTCGCCGCGCGACAACTTCGGTCCGATCACGGTGCCCGCCGGCAAGCTGTTCATGATGGGCGACAATCGCGACCGCAGCTACGACAGCCGGTTTTGGGGCTTCGTCGACGATGACGATGTCGAAGGCCACGCCACCGTGATTTATTGGTCGTGGGACGGTGACGGTTCAAGTGTTCTTCCGATTCGATGGAACCGATTTGGCATGATCGTCCGCTAAACTCGCGCGGGGAGATTCGACGTGGCTGACGAGGCGATGAATCGGCTGGGCGTGATGCTGGAGGAGCTCGGCGCGCGCTTCGAGTTGGTGGTCGAAGCAGTCTCGGGATTTGGGGGACGGCTGGACGCATTGCGCGACGAAATGTTCGGGCAGTTCGCGGAAGTTGGCGGGCAGATTCGATTTTTGTCGGAGCAAATCGCGGAGAATCGGCGCAGCATCATCGTGACGCGCGAGGATCTTGGTGCGGAGATAATTCGCGTCGGAGAAGCGCTCGGCCAGGCGCGCGTCGAGCTCCGCGAAGAATTGAGCAACTCGACGAAGCAACTGCGCGGCGAGATCAAAAGCTCCGCCGAGCAACTTGGGGGAGAGATCAGGGCAGAGATCAAAAGCTCCGCCGAGGAATTACATGGGGAGATCAGCAGCTCGGCTGATCTGCTTCGCGAAGAAATGAAAGTCTCCGCTGAGCAGCTACGCAAGGAGATGAACTCCTCGGCGACGGAACTTCGCGAAGAGATGAGCAAGTCCACGAAGGAACTGCGCGCCGAAATGAAGCAGACCAATAAATCGCTGGCCAATCTATCGCGCAATTTCGATCGCTTCGACGATCGAATCACGGTCCAAACCCGCGATCAGGATCAGCGGCTCAAAAAACTGGAGAAAAAACGCGCGTCGTGAGCGCGCACTTGATTCTGCTCGCCTGCGATCATATTTAGATAGTGACCTTTAACCCGCTACTGAGATGGCGGAAAGGGAAAATCGATGAATCCGTTTTCAAAGTATCCTGGCCGTTCGCGCCGCCGGGATTTTTTTCGGGCGCCGCGATGAATCCCGCGCACACCGTCGTGCTCGACGCCGCGCAGCTTGGCCGCTCGCTCAAGCGTATCGCGATGGAAATCGCGGAGCGCACCGGCGGCGACGATAACCTCGTGCTGGTCGGAATCGTCCGCCGCGGCGCGACGCTCGCCGAACGAATCGCATCCGAGCTGCAAGCGAACGGCAAACGCCAGGTACCGGTCGGCACGCTCGATATCTCGTCCTATCGGGACGACGGCAAAGGCGCGCCCGGCGATCCGCGATTGATTGGCCGCGACATTCCATTCTCGCTCGATGGCAAGCGAGTCGTGCTGGTGGATGACGTCCTCTACACCGGGCGCACCGTCCGCGCAGCGCTCGACGCGATCTCCGACCTGGGTCGCGCCGAATCCGTGCAGCTCGCGGTGCTGGTCGATCGCGGTGAGCGCGAGTTGCCGATCCGCGCCGATTACGTCGGCAAAAATGTTCAGGCGCCGCCTGGACAGCGCGTGTACGTGCGCCTTGCTGAAGTCGACGGGACCGACGCGGTCGTGGTCGGAGAGCGCAAATGATTTCGTGCCTGGCGATCGCCGGGGGCCGGCAACGCTGATGCCTCAACTCGCGAAAATCGATCTGGTCTCGATCGAGGATCTGCAGACCTCAGAGATCGATCGCATCTTCGAACTCGCCGACGAGTTCGCCGACGGGCTCGCGCGCGGCCAGCGGATCGCTTCGGCGTCGGGATTGATCATGGCGACGCTGTTTTACGAACCCTCGACGCGCACGCGCCTAAGCTTCGAGTCCGCGATGCATCGGCTCGGTGGCGGCGTGATCAGTTCGGCAGACATGCAGGCCAGTTCGGCCGCCAAGGGCGAGAGCCTGGCCGATACCGTGCGGGTCGTGAGTTCGTACGCCGACCTGATCGTGCTTCGCCATCCGCACGACGGCGCCGCCCGCGTCGCGGCCGACTACGCGACATGTCCGGTGCTGAACGCCGGCGACGGCAGCCGCGAGCATCCCACGCAGACGCTGTGCGATTTGTACATCCTGCGCCGCAAGAAGGGTCATCTGAAGGGGCTCACCGTCGCGCTTTGCGGCGATCTCAAATTCGGCCGCACGGTGCATTCGCTGATCTATGCCCTCGCGCGCTTCGGCGCGAATATCGTCGCGGTGCCGACCGCCGGGATGGACGTGCCCGGCTATGTCCTCGAGCGCCTGGCCGCCGAACGCAACTACAGTTTTTCCACGGTTACGATGGATGAACTCAAGTCGATCGCGGGCGGGCTCGATGCGCTCTATCTGACGCCGAGCGCGCCGCATCAGATGGCGCTGTTCACCGCCGGTGACGAGATTCAGAAAATTCCCAGCGCGGAACCGCCCGCCGCGCTCGACGCCTTTTACGTCACGCGCATGCAGAAGGAACGCATGACCGCGAAGGACATCAACGCCGGCGACTACGTCCGCTTCGACGCGCGCGCGCTCAAGACCAGCCGCACGCAATCCGCGGTCGTGATGCATCCGTTGCCGCGCACCGACGAACTGGCCTACGAACTCGACGCCGACCCGCGTGCAGTTTATTTCGAGCAAGCGGCCGCGGGAGTGCCGGTGCGGATGGCGCTGATCGCGTGGCTGATCGAAAAGGGCAAGGCGGCGGCGCGTCGTGAAGCGCCCGCGGCTGGCGTTGCGATTCGTTTCAAGGGCGAGGCGTCGCTGCCGCGATGCGCCAATTCTAATTGCATCTCGCGTTTCGAAGGTGCGTATTTGCGGGCGCGATTCACGCTCGCGCGCGGCGTCGATCCTTCGGCGCTGGCGCTGAAATGCGGCTTCTGCGAGCGTGAATTGAAAATCGAATTCGTCGGCCACGTCCGCTCGCATCGCTACTATCGCTACGACGACACGCTGCAAGGCTATGTGCGCCAGTGGATCGAAGAAGGATCGCTGGCGGTGTTCGAAAGCGTGAAGCAGGCCGAGGAGGGCGGCTACGAACCCTACAAGCGCGGCCCGCAACGCGAAATCATGAAGCCGGACGAAATCGCGAGCGCGGTCGAGTCGCTGGCGGATCAGATAATCGCGGACCTGCCGGATCTAACCAGCGTATCGATGGTAGGCGTCGTCAGCCGCGGTGCGATTCTCGCGCTTAGGCTGCGCGATCTAATCGAGCGCAAGACCAGGATTCGGCCGCCGTGCGCTGCGCTGGACGCTTACACTCACGCCGACGCGATGAGCCCGATCGATGGCGCGGAAGATTTCAACGTCGAAGGCCGCACGATCGTGCTGGTGGACGACGTGATCAACAGTGGATGGACCGTGCAGCGCGCGATGGCCACGATTTGGAAGCGCGGCCGTCCCGCCGCCGTCAGGCTCGCAGTGCTGATCGATCGCGGCCATCGCGCGGTGCCGATTCGGCCCAACTACTGCGGCAAAAATATTCCGACTTCGCGGACGGAGCGCGTGCAGGTGAGACTGTCAGCGCCCGGCGTGCATGGAAAAAGCAAAGCGAACGATCGCGTGATGATCTATTCGATCGTCGAGCCGCTCAAGCAACCGGAGCCCGCCAATTGAAAGCGATTCTGCTCAAAGGCGGCAGAGTGATCGATCCCGCGAGCGGAATCGACGAAGTCTGTGACGTGATTCTTCGCCACGGCGAAATCGAAGCGGTCGAAGCGCTCCTCAGCAACGCACCCGACGACGCTAATGTGATTGACGTCGCGGGATGCTGGGTGATGCCTGGCCTGATCGATCCGCACGTACATCTGCGCGACCCTGGTTTTCCGGAAAAGGAAACCATCGCAAGCGGTCTTCGCGCCGCGGCGGCCGGGGGCTTCAGCGCAGTCGCCGCGATGGCCAACACGTCGCCGGTGAACGACACGCGCGAAATCACCGCCTACATGCTCGAGCGCGCCAAAGGCGTCAGGGCGGCGCGCCTGGTGCCCGTATCTGCGGTGACGCGCGGCCTGCGCGGCGTCGAGCCGGTCGATTTCGCCGCGATGATTGAGGCGGGCGCGCGGATGTTCTCCGACGACGGCATCCCGATCGACGATCCGGTGATTCTGTCGCGCGCGCTCGAAGAAATATCGCGGCTCGGATTCGCGACGTCGCTGCATGAAGAAGATCGCGCGCTCTCGCGCGATGCGGCGCTGAACGCCGGCGAAGTCTCGAAGCGGCTGGGCGTGAGCGGCGTGCCCGTGTCTGCCGAAGCGGAGCGCGTGCGGCGCGATCTCGCGCTCGCAATCGGTTCCGGCGCCGCGGTTCATATTGCGCATGCTTCGACCGCGGAAACTTTCGACTTGATTCGAGCGGCGCGCCATCACGGCGCCCACGTAAGTTGCGAAGTCGCGCCTCATCATTTCGCGCTCGATGAAACCGCGGCGCTGACTTGGGGTCCAAACGCGAAGATGAATCCTCCGCTCCGCAGTCGCGCCGACGTTGAGGCTGTCCACGAGGCGATTCGCGACGGCACCGCCGATATGATTGCCTCCGATCATGCGCCGCACGACCCCAAGTCGAAGCAGATGGACTCGCTGGCGGGATACTTCGGTCCTGGCCGCGAGCCGCCGCGCCTCGATCACGAGCTCGCGAACATCTTTGAGCACGCCGCCAACGGAATCGTCGGACTCGAAACGTCGGTCGGTCTCGCGCTCGACCTGGTGCATCGATCGTTGATCCAGCCCGCGCGATTCGTTGCGATGATGTCGCTCAATCCTGCGACGCTGCTCCGGCTTGAAGCCGGCACGTTGGCTCCAGGAGCGGCTGCCGACGTAACCGTGATCGATCCAAATCTCGATTGGGTCGTCGAGCCGGGAAAATTTCTGTCGAAGAGCCGCAACACCCCATTCGCCGGGAGAAGGCTTCGCGGCAAGGCAATTCTGACTCTGGTCGGCGGTGAAATCGTGTACGACGGAAGGAAGGGCGCGGTTCGATGAATACCCGGCGCGAGGCGATTCTGGCGCTCGCCGACGGCAGAATCTTTCGCGGGCGCGCGTTCGGCGCGATCGGCGAGACGGTCGGTGAAGTCGTATTCAACACCGCGATGACCGGCTACCAGGAAGTGCTCACCGACCCGTCGTACAGGGGCCAACTCGTCTGCATGACCTATCCGCAAATCGGCAACGTCGGAACCAACGCCGAGGACGTTGAGTCGCGACGCGTATTTGTCGACGGATTCATCGTGAAGGAATACCTCGAGCGCCCGTCTAACTGGCGCGCGCAGATGGCGCTCGGCGAGTATCTCGAAGCAGCGCGCGTGGTCGGAATCGAAGGCATCGACACGCGAGCGCTGGTGCGTCATTTGCGCACGCATGGCGCTCAGGAGGGCGTCATCTCGAGCGTCGATCTGGATCCGGCGTCGCTGGTCGCCAAAGCGAAGGCATCGCCAGGATTGGTCGGCCGCGATCTCGTGAAGGAAATCACTTGCGCGGAGCCCTATGATTGGGAGGTCGGCGATTGGGAACTGGGCTCCGGCTACCGGGTTGCGAGCAAAGCGTCGCTCGCCGGCGCGCCGATGGTGGTCGCGCTCGATTACGGAATCAAGCTCAACATTCTGCGACGGCTGGTATCGACCGGCTTTCGCGTGAAGGTACTGCCGGCCGGATTTAGCGCGGAGCAGATTCTGTCGTACGATCCCGACGGCATCTTTCTTTCCAACGGACCCGCCGATCCGGCGGCGTTGCCGTATGCGCGCGATGCGGTCGCAGGCGTGCTCGGCAAGAAACCGGTTTTCGGAATCTGCCTCGGTCATCAGATTCTCGGACTCGCGCTTGGCGGCAAAACCTATAAGCTCGATTTCGGGCATCACGGCGCGAATCATCCGGTGATGGATTTGCGCACGCGCCGCGTCGAAATCACGTCGCACAATCATGGCTTCGCGGTCGAGTCGGAATCGCTCGCGGGGCGGGCTGAACTGTCGCATCTGAATCTCAACGACAAAACCCTCGAGGGGCTCCGCGGAACCGGCGTGCCGTTTTTTTCGGTGCAGTATCATCCCGAAGCATCGCCCGGCCCCCACGATTCGAGTTACCTCTTTTCGCGCTTCAAAAAATTGATCGAGGCATTTCCGCGCTTTGGCGCGGACGCGCTCGATCGAATCGTTGCGGATGAGCGTGCCGAACAGCGATGAGCGCAGCTTCAAAATCATCGTCAACTTTATTTTCCCGGGAATCTCAAATTGCCGCTTCGTAAAGATCTGAAATCGGTACTGTTGATCGGCTCCGGTCCAATCGTGATCGGCCAGGCGTGCGAGTTCGACTATTCCGGCACCCAGGCGGCCAAGGCATTGCGCGAGGAAGGCTTGCGCCTCATCCTCGTCAATTCAAATCCCGCCACTATCATGACCGATCCGGAGTTGGCGGACCGCACCTACATCGAGCCGATGACGGCCGCGGTGCTCACCAAAATTATCGAGCGCGAGCGTCCCGATTCGTTGCTGCCAACCGTCGGCGGCCAGACCGCGCTGAATCTCGCGATCGAGTTGGCCGAGACCGGCGTGCTGGATCGATTCAAGTGCGAATTGATCGGCGCGAAACTGCCGGCCATCAAGAAGGCCGAAGATCGCGATCTGTTCAAGCAGGCGATGCTCAAAATCGGGCTCGAGGTGCCGCGCTCGGCGATCGCGCATTCTGCGAGCGAGGCGCGCCGCATCCTTGACGAACTCGGCCTGCCGCTGATCATTCGCCCCTCGCGCACGCTGGGCGGAACCGGCGGTTCAATTGCGCGCGACCTTGACGATTACCACGCGAAGGTCGCCCACGGACTCGAGCAATCGCCCAGCCATGAAGTATTGATCGAGCAATCGATCGAAGGCTGGAAGGAATTCGAGCTTGAGGTGATGCGTGACTGCGCCGACAACGTCGTCATCGTATGCTCGATCGAAAACCTGGATCCAATGGGCGTGCATACCGGCGATTCGATCACGGTCGCGCCGGCGCAAACGCTCACCGACAAGGAATATCAACTGATGCGCGACGCGGCGCTGCGAATCATTCGCGAGATCGGCGTCGACACCGGCGGTGCAAATATCCAGTTCGCGATCGAACCCGGCACCGGGCGCATGGCCGTGATCGAGATGAATCCGCGCGTCTCGCGCAGCTCCGCGCTGGCGTCGAAAGCGACCGGATTTCCGATCGCCAAAATCGCGGCGCGGCTCGCGGTCGGCTATCGGCTCGATGAAATTCCGAATGACATCACGCGGATGACGCCTGCGTGCTTCGAGCCGACGATCGACTACGTCGTCACCAAGATTCCGCGCTTCACGTTCGAAAAATTTCGCGGCGCCGTCGATGAGCTTGGACCGCAAATGAAATCCGTGGGCGAGGCGATGGCGATCGGCCGCACCTTCAAGGAATCTCTGCAGAAGGCTCTGCGCTCGCTCGAGATTGGATCGTCGGGCTTCGAGAGTCGGCTCCCAGAGCCATCGCGCGCGCAATCGCTGGTGGAGACTCGACGGCTGATCGCGATGCCGAGCAGCCATCGACTGTATCATCTCGCCGACGCGCTCCGGCTCGGAATGAGCCGCGCCGAAGCCGCTCAACTGAGCAAGATCGATGGATGGTTCATCGATGCGGTTGCCGACATCGTTGGCGTCGAGAATCGAATCGCCGCCGAGCCGATGACGGAGGCATTTTTTCGCGAGTTCAAAGCGATGGGGTTTTCCGATCGACGCATCGCGGAATTGCGCGCCGCGGACGAGTCGTCGATCGCATCGCATCGTCGCGAGGCCGGAGTACTGCCGGTGTATAAATCTGTCGATACCTGCGGCGCGGAGTTCGAGGCATTCACGCCGTATTTGTATTCGACCTACGAGGGCGAGGATGAAGTGCCTGCGACCGCGCGCAGGAAGGTGATGATCCTTGGCGGCGGACCGAATCGAATCGGGCAGGGAATCGAATTCGACTACTGTTGCGTGCATGCGAGTCTCGCGCTCAAAGAGGCCGGCTTCGAGACCATCATGGTCAATTGCAATCCTGAAACCGTCTCGACCGACTACGATATTTCGGACCGGCTCTATTTCGAGCCGCTGACCTTCGAGGACGTAATCGCGATCGCCGAGCGCGAAAAACCGTTCGGTGTGATCGTGCAATTCGGCGGTCAGACGCCGCTCAAGCTGGCCGTTCCGCTGGAGCGCGCTGGCGTGCCGATTCTCGGCACCAGTCCCGATGCGATCGATCGCGCCGAGGATCGCGAGCGCTTCAATGAGATGGTTTCACGCCTCGGACTCAGGCAACCATATGGAATTCTCGTGCGCGGCCTTGACGACGCGGTAGTCGGCGCGTCGAAGGTTGGATATCCTGTTTTGATTCGCCCGTCTTACGTCCTCGGCGGGCGTGCAATGGAGGTGATTCCGAATGAGGAGGAGTTGCGCCGCTATGTCACGCAGGCGCTGCAAGCCTCCGAGCGCCATCCGCTGTTGGTCGATCGCTATCTGCAAGGCGCAACCGAAGTGGACGTCGACGCGATTTCCGACGGTGAAATCGTCGTGATCGGCGGAATCATGGAGCACGTCGAGCACGCAGGCATCCACTCGGGCGACAGTGCCTGCGCGCTGCCGCCGAACACGCTAAGCGCGGAAATCCAAATCGAGCTGAGCAGGCAGACGAAAATGCTCGCGCGCGAACTCGGCGTAGTCGGGCTCATCAACGTCCAATTTGCGATTTTCGGCGGCGAGGTATTCATCCTCGAAGTAAATCCGCGCGCCTCCCGAACCATCCCGTTCGTCAGCAAGGCGATCGGCGTGCCGCTCGCGAAGTACGCCGCGCTTGCGATGGCCGGCATGAAACTCAGCGAGATAGGATTCACCGCCGAGCGCGTGCCGGCTCACGTCGCGGTGAAGGAATCGGTGTTCCCATTCGGCAAATTTCCCGGCGTCGATACGATCCTCGGACCCGAGATGAAATCGACCGGAGAAGTGATGGGCATCGACGCGACATTTGCGATGGCGTTCGCGAAAGCTGAACTCGCCGCGTCGTCCGACCTGCCCGATAGCGGTTTCGTTTTCATCAGCGTGCGCGACGAGGATAAGCAATTTCTCGAGCCGATCGTTCGCGGACTCGCCGAGATGCGCTTTCAGTTGATCGCGACCGACGGAACCTCGCGCCACATCCGCGATCTTGGTTTGCAATGCGAAAGCGTGAACAAGGTGCTGCAAGGCGGCCCGCACATCGTTGACGCGATGAAGGAAGGCCGCATCGCGATGGTGATAAATACGCCCGACGCGAGCGGCGCCCGCGATTCGTTTTCGATTCGGCGCACCGCGCTGGAACTCCGGCTGCCGTATTTCACCACGATGGCCGGCGCGAAGGCCGCGGTCGAGGGAATCCGCGCGCTGAAAACGCAACCGTTCGAGGTGCGCGCGTTGCAGGACTATCATCGCGCATAGGCGCGCCGCAGCGGGGCAGGCATGGACGACGACCGCCGCGCATCGGATTCGGCGTCGCTCCGCATCACCAGTCCGATCGCTGCGATGGCGGGAATCGGGCCGAAGCGCGCCGCGGCGCTTGCGAGCCGCGGTATCGAGACCGCCGGCGATCTGATTTTTCATCTGCCGTCCCGTTACCAGGATTGGCGCGAGCGAACCCCGCCTAACGACCTTCGTCCCGGGACTATTGCCGTTATCGAAGGCGACCTCGGCAAAATTCTGGAGGGCCGAATGCGCGCCGCGCGATGGCGACGGTTCGCAACCGGATGGCTCAAGGCCGGCGGCCGCCGAATCCGCTTGGTGTGGTTCAATCTTCCCGCTTACATGCGCGGCTACCTGCCTGCCGGACAACGGGTGCTGATCCGCGGCCGCGTCACCGGCGCCGCCGACGGAGGCCTCGAGATCGCGCAACCGGAAATTCATCAGTTGTCCGAAGGGGCGCCGCCGCGGATACGTCCCGTCTATCGCCTGCCGACATTCGTCGGGCAACGACTCTTCGCGAACCTGGTCACACGAACTCTCTCCCAGGGTTTCGTTCGCGGCGCGATTCCGGATGAAGTGCGCGGCGAGATTCCCTCCGTGCAGGATGCGCTGGCGTACCTGCACGATCCGCCGGCCGATGCGGACGTTCGCGCGCTGGAGGCCGGCGAATCGCCGGGACACATCGCGCTCGCATTCGACGAGCTGTTCGCATTCGAACTGGCGCTATTGATCGAGCGCGCCCGCAGCGCGCGTCGCACCGGTATCGCGCTCGACGGCCGCGAGGATCTGAGCACGCGGCTCATCCGCGAGCTGCCGTTTGAATTGACTAACGCACAGGCCGGCGCGATCGACGAAATCCGCGCTGACCTCGCGCGCCACGGCCAGATGAATCGGATGCTGATGGGCGACGTCGGCAGCGGAAAAACACTCGTCGCATTCTGGGCGATGCTGCGCGCGGTCGAATGCGGCCATCAAGCCGCGATGATGGCGCCGACCGAATTGCTCGCCGAGCAGCACTATCGCAGCTTTCAACGCCTGTGCGGAAAATTGAACATCCGCTCAGCTCTGCTGACCGGCCGCATCGGCGCCGTCGACCGAAAACCAATCCTGCGCGATCTTTCGAGCGGCGATCTCCCAATCGTCTTTGGCACTCACGCGCTCATCCAGGAACGCGTGCGCATTCGCGATCTGGCTCTCGGCGTGATCGACGAGCAACATCGCTTCGGTGTTTTCGATCGCGCGAAGATGAAGGCGCTTGGCGCGCGCGTGAATCTCCTCATGATGACCGCGACGCCGATTCCTCGCAGCCTCGCGATGAGCCTGTTCGCGAATCTCGACGTATCGTTTCTCGACGAGATGCCGCCGGGACGCACCCCAATCTCGACCGAAATTTATTCCGAGGACGATCTCGCGCGAACCCACGACCTCCTGCATGCCGAAATCCAAAACGGCGGCCGCGCGTACTACGTCGTGCCGTTCATCGACGGCGAGGATGATGAGGCGAAATCGGTATCCGCCACCGCGGCGAGAATCGCGAAGAGTGTATTGCGCGACGCACGCATCGGCACGATGCATGGCCGGATGGCCGGCGCGCAGAAGGATCGCGTGATGCGCGCGTTTCGCGACGGCGCGCTCGACATCCTGGTCTGCACAACCGTCGTCGAGGTGGGAATCGACGTGCCCGAAGCGACGGTGATCGTGATCGACGCCGCGGAACGCTACGGCCTCGCGCAATTGCATCAACTGCGCGGCAGGGTAGGGCGCGGCGACCAGCCCTCGCGATGCTGCCTGATCGCGTCGCGCGACTGCGACTCGGACTCGCTCGAACGGCTCAACGTCATGCGTCAATGCACCACTGGAAAGAGCGTCGCCGAAGCTGATTTGCAGCTCCGGGGACCCGGCGATCTACTCGGCGCGCGGCAGACCGGCGCGTTGCCGCTGCGATTCATTCACTTGGTGCGCGATCTTCACACCGTCGAGCGCGCGCGCCGCATGGCCGAAGATTGGCTGAAGCGCGATCCAAATCTCGAGAGCGCCGCGTCTGAAGGCGCGCGTGACGCGCTCCGGAAAATGCTGTCGCTCGGCTTCAGCTTGGGGGACGTCGGATAGTGTTCGAGTTTCAATTCGGCAGCGGCGCGCCCGACAATGTTGTCTTCTTCCAGATTTGCGCGACGAGATCGTTGGAGCGCTTCGCGGCGTCGCCAATGATCACCAGCACCGCCCGCGAATCGCGCTCGACGCGATGCGCGATCTTCGCGCCGTGCAATCGCTCGAGTGCGTCCTCACAGACTTGCGCGAAATTCGCCGCCGACGCTTCGCTGACAAACGCGATCACCCAGAGCAGAGTGATTGCACCGCTCTTTTTCAGCACCACTACGCGATCGCCGTCCCACGCCTTCGCGAGCGCCGCGCGCGGCGAATGCTCGCCGAGGTTCGCTTCGATGATCACGCGCAGCAACACCTCGCCGAACGTTCCTTCGTTGGCTTTCTTCCATTCCTTCAGACCCGTCTCGTAACCCGCTACACGCACGCGCGGCGGTGGAGCAGGGTGCTCGAAGTATGCCCTCGGATTCAGAATCTGCTCCGACGATTCGGGCGGATGCTTGTACAGCGCGTTGACGCCGGCCCATCCGTTGCGCCGATACGCCGCCGCCACGAAGCGCGCGCCATCCATGTACTGAAAAATAAACGGCGCCCGGATTCCGAGCGGCACGCCGCCGGCTCTTTTCGCAAACTCCTTTTCCATCGCCGGAATGTTCTTGAGAAAAGTCTCGAGCACCTCGTCATCCATCCGCCCGGCGATGTACGCGAACCCCGAGAGCGTCGCGTCGCCTTCCGCGACAGCGCCCAACGCCAGCGCGCGATCGTCATCTTCCTTCGCTTTCTCGAGCGCCGCACCGATGCCGAAATTCTGATCCTGCAGCGCATGCGTCAGTTCGTGCGCGATCACGTCGGTCGCTTCGCGCCGTTTCGACTCCGATAGCTTTACCCCTTGTGCGCCATGCCTTTCGACGATGATCATCTGCTTCTTGCGGAAGTCGTATAACCCGGCGATCTGCCCGCGCAACATCCCGATGTCAGCCGACTGAATATCGGTGCCCGCCGGAAACAGCCCGACCATCGCGCCGATCTTGTTGTCGAGCTCGATTTCCGCCTTGTTCTGGTGATCGGCGTCCGCTCTGATTTGCCGGACGACCTGAGCCGGCGTCAGGTACTTGAGCGCCACCTTGTTCCTGAATTTGAGCCCGCGCAGAGTCTGGATGCCCTCGATGATTTTCTGAATTTCCGCCGGCGTGAACGCGCCGTTGGCAATTTCACCGGCGCCAGGCGCGAGCGGCGACGCGACCAACAGCGCGAAGATCGCGATTGCGATCCGCGCATGACGCGCGACGCTGGGCGCCGGCCTCATTGCTCGTCAGGCGTCGGCGGCACTGCAATCTGCGTCGACGTGCTTGCGGTTTCGATCGTGCTCGCATTCCAGATTGCCGGTGCGAGCTGATCGAAATAGTTCGCGCCTTCGCCGATGATCACCAGCGCCGCATTCGCGCGGTAGTCGATTCGATGCGCGCTGGCGCCGCCGAGCAGGCGATCCAGCAGCGTCGCGTAGACCACGGCAAAATGGCTCGCAGTCTGCTTGTCCGTAAATGTCAGCATCCAGATCACGTTCAGCCCGCGGCTCTGCTGCAGCACGATCATGCGATCGGCGGTCCATCGCGAGGCGATCGCAATCTCGCTCGATTGCTTGCCCAGATTGCGCTCCAGGATCACGCGCAGCAGCAACTCCCCGTAAGTGCTGTCATCGACTTTCCTCCAGCCGTGCATGATTTGTTCGTAGCCGGAGAGCGCGATGCGCGGAGTGTGCGCGCGATCTTCGAAAAAAATCCCGGGATGCAAAATCTGATGCGTCGATTCCGGCGGACGTTGGTACAGCGCGTCCACCGCGCTCCATCCGCCGCGCCGATAAGCCTCCGCCACGAACCGCACGCCCTCCGAATACTGAAACAGCAGCGGTACGCTGAGCCCTTCCGGCGTGCCCGGCGACTCGGCCGCGAGCGATTGAGGCATGCCCTTGAGGCCGCCGATTAGCCGGTTCGAAATGTCGTTGTCCATTCGACCCATCGCGTACGCGAAACCCGCGAGCGTCGCGTCGCCTTCCGCGACGGCTTTCAGAGCCAGCGCGCGGTCATCGTTGTCTTTCACCGCGTCGAGACTTTTTTCGAGGCCGAAATTCTGATCCTGCAGCGCGTGAGTCAGTTCATGCGCCAGCAGCATCTCGCCGACGAGATCGCGCTGAATCAGAAATTGGCTCGTGGCGTTCCAGAAACCCAAATCGGCGCCACCCTTCACGAGCACCATCGTTTTCTCATGCGCATCGTAGAAGCCCGCCACCTGGCTCCGCAGCAGCTTCAACGTTTCAGCTTTCAGATCCATCTGCGACGGATACAGCCCCAGCAGCGCCCCGACGATTCCTTCGACCTGCAACTGGCTGTCGGTGTAATCGCGCATCATGTCCGCTTCGATCATCGCCTCGGCTTCGTCCCGCGTTTTCACGACGAGCGGCACCGGCTGCTTGAACTGAAGCTGGCGAAGCGTCGGCAGGCCTGCTTCGATTTTCTCCGCCTGGCTCGAATTGACGTGATCGCCGCTGACCAGCGAGTAGGCGCATCCCGCCAGCAGCATCGCCGCCACGATCAAATGCGCAAAGCCCGGCCACCGGCGCCGTCGCGCGTAACCGATGCGGCCGGAGCGCTTTTTCATTCCTGCACGATGATGATTGGAAATCCGAGATGCGCTGTTGCCGATGCGCGCGTTTCCGCCTCTGCCCGTGTCGAAAATGCGCCCATGCGCACACGGTAGTAGCGCCGCCCGGACGCATCAAGCCGATCGACGCGGATGTCGCGATAGTAGGCCAGCATCCGGTCGCGCAAACGGTCGGCATTGTCTTCGCGCGAAAACGAGCCGATCTGCACCAGGTAGCGCGGCGCCGATCCCACCGGCCGCGATCCCTCAGGCGCGCTGATCAGATCGATTCGCACCGGCGCCGTGCCGTTATCGAGCATCCCGATTACTCGCGCCGCTTTGCGCGACAGATCGATCTTGCGTCCCTTCACGAACGGCCCGCGATCGTTGATCGTCACCTCGACCGATCGATGATTCGCGAGATTCGTAACCATTACCCGGCACCCGAGCGGAAAGATCGTCGATGCCGCGCTCAGATCTTCCTGATCGTAAATTTCCCCGCTCGAAGTTGGACGGCCGTTGAAGCCGGGCCCGTACCACGACGCGACTCCCATCTCCTTGATCGATTGCCCGGTCTGAGGTGCAACGCTTGCCTGAGTTGGCGCGACCAGGACCGGTTTCGTTTTAGATGTAGCACACGCGGCGAGCACGCCGCTCATTCCAGCCGCGAGCAAAGCGCGGCAAATCACCTTGCGCAGGTATCCCAACTCCGCTCCACCCCGCGGCAATTATAGAAACTGCGACGACCGGGCAGAAGAGCTTCGCTGTTGACGAACTTGCGCGCGGCGCTTCGGGACTTCCCCGCCGCGTGGTAGCATCGGGGCGTGCTGCGGACGAGGCAGGAGCTGGAGGAAATCGAAGCGCGCACGCTGGCCCCGTATGCGATGCCGTCGCGGGCCAGCCGGGGGCGGCGCTATCCCGAGCCCGAGCATCCGATCCGCACAGCGTTCCAGCGCGACCGCGATCGCATCATCCACTCAGCCGCGTTTCGCCGCCTCGAATACAAAACCCAGGTCTTCGTCAATCACGAGGGTGATTACTATCGCACCCGCCTCACGCATACGCTCGAGGCGGCGCAGATTACGCGCACCGTCGCGCGCGCGCTCGGGCTCAACGAGGAACTGGCCGAGGCGGTCGCGCTCGCGCACGACCTCGGTCATACGCCATTCGGCCACGCCGGCGAGAAGATGCTGAACGAGCTGATGACGCCCTACGGCGGCTTCGATCACAACGCGCAGAGTCTCCGCACCGTTGATTGGATAGAAATACGCTACCCCAATTTTCGCGGCCTGAACTTGAGCTTCGAGGTCCGCGAAGGAATCGTCAAGCATTCGAATTTTCACGATCGTCCCGCCGCGCGCGAATTCGATCCTGCCATCTATCCGTGCCTCGAGGCGCAGATAGTCGATCTCGCCGATGAAATCGCGTACCTCGCGCACGACATCGACGACGGCGTCAAGGCCGGGATGCTCAGTTCCGAAGAATTGAACGCGTCGTCGATGTATCGCGCGGCCTCAGCCGCGGCGCGCAGCACATCTCCTGACGCCGAGCCCCGCATTCATCGCTATCAGACCGTGATCAAAATGATCGACGCGATGTCCACCGACCTGATGACCCACGTCGCCGCGGAACTCGAGCGCGCCAAGGTGTCGAGCATCGACGACGTGCGCCGACAGGGTAGGGCGCTCGCGAGTTTCGGCCCCGCGATGGGCGTGCAGGTCGAGGAAATCAAGCAGGTGATGCGCGACAAGTTGTATCGCCATTACCGCGTCAGCCGGATGACGGAAAAGGCGGGCAGGGTGCTCGCGCAACTGTTCCAGACCTACATGGCGGAGCCGCGCCAGATTCCCGCGCATGTGCTCGCGCGCGCGGAACGCGACGGTGAGCCGGTGTCGCGCGCCGTCGCGGATTATATCGCCGGCATGACCGACCGTTTCGCGCTCGACGAATACCGGAAGCTGTTTGACCCCGATGAACGCGTCTGATAGCTCCGCAAAAACGATTCGGCAGCGGCGTTCGATCGTTATTCGCCGCGAGGATCACATCGGCGATCCAGTCGGCCTGGTATTTCTCGATTCACCCGAAACCGATGGCGATGCCGTGATGGAACGGCTCGGAAAATATCTCGGCGCAAAATTAAAAGTGATCAAGGCGGAAGTTTCGCGCGACGAAATCACCGTCGAGATCGAAGCCAGGGGATGGAAAGAGGAGGGCGCCCGGATGGCCGCCGCGGCTCGCGATCTTCATCTCAAAGGCGGACGGCGTGCGGCGCTCTCGATGTATCTCGACGCGCTCGATCTGGACCCGATGAACGCGGACGCGCTCCGTGGGATGGGTCTTGCTCTCGCTGAACAGGAGAAATTCGGCGACGCGCTGACGACGCTCAAGAAGGCGCGCGAGTTCGGCGCCGATACCGCCGAGATGCTGCTCACGATGGGCAAATCCGCCGCCCGGCTCGAGCGCAAAGCGAGCGCGATCGGGTACTACGAACAGGTGCTCAAAATCGAGCCGCGGAACTTCGTCGCGCGCCGCGCCCTGCACGCGCTGCGCTCCAGGGACGAAGCGACATCGTCCGCTCACTCACCCGCAATCTCCAGCAAGGAGCAGTAACTCTCATCGTTGAGTTCTTGGTCCTGAGAGATTACTTGGCTGCGGCATTATGAAGCACCCGATTTCATGTTTTCGATCGTCGTCGCGTTCGCGTCTGCGGCCTTGTTGATCTCGTCGCGACCGTCGCCCGCGATTTCCGACGGTGCGATTCCCGTCGCGGCCAATCATCCCGAGGCGCGCTCACCCTGGGCTGGCCTCGTGCGAATCCCGAGGCCGTGTTGCAGATGTCCGCGGTGCTGGCGCTGCGCAATCAGGCCGAGCTGGAGGAACTGAAAGTTCAACTTCAACAACCCGGCTCGCCCGCCTATCACCAATGGTTCAGCATCGCGCAATTCATGCGCCGCTTCGGTCCTACGCAGAGCCAGTTGGATGAGCTGGTGGATTGGCTCCGCCGGAACCATTTCACAATCGATAAGACCAGCCTCGGCACACGAATGGTGCGATTTCGCGGCACCGTCGCGGACGTCGAGCGTGAGCAAGTAACCGATTAAGACGTGAAGATTTAACCGCAGATTCCGCCGATTCCGCCGATAACAGGAAAAATTTATGTGGAGAATAGAGTCGCTGAACTCAAACGAGCTTGGCGACCTGATTACGACGTGCGACAAATAGTGGCGCTAGCGCGGTCGCCTCGCTAAAGTATCGGCGTGACGAAGCCAAAACCGCGAAAGCGAAAGCCGATCAGCGAGAAGCAGCGCGAGAGCGACGAAAAGCTAAGAGATGAACTGCGCGCGTTCGACGTAAAGAAATTCCGATAAGGCGCCAGAGAAAGCGATTCACCGGAGTCCACAAAATGCGAAAGGTTAGATCGGTGGACATAAGCGGCGACTACGTTGACCAGATTCTCGCCGACTTTAACGAACGCATCGGAGAAACAGGGATTCAACAGGAATCGGACATCATTTCGATTCAGCACGAATCAATCATGATGGGCTCTCAGCGGAAGTCAGTTGTGTGGGTATTTTACTGGTCAGATGATTAGTTGGCCTCGCGCGCTTTGCGGCCTCGCTCTTCGCGCGCTAGCCGACGCTCCTCGCGCTCAATCATTTGCCTAAATACCTGTTCGTTCCACCTCGCCCCGTTGCGTCGAAAAGCGTCAGCGATTTGATTGCAAAATTCCTCTTTTGGCACAAAACGAAATGCGTCTGTAGGTTTGAATAGTTTCAGGGCCGCGCGATGGATCGGATCGTTCCTAAAACCTTGCCTGATCTCCGTCGCTACGCGATAGTGCCACGCGATTAGGTCGGCTGCCTGAAGCATCGGATTCTCAATTTTTTCATCGAACGCTATTGGCCCGAGTAGTGAGGGGCGCGGTGAGATTTGCTTGATTATTTCATATCCGGCCAAAAGTTCGCTGCTGTAGTCGTTTCGTTCAAACACGAACGTAATCTGCTCAGCGAACGATGGACCTTGCGTATTAACGACTGTCTCGATGCAATCCTTAGCTAGGATTTTATACGGACCGTCATGCGAACGTTCAGGAAGAAATTCCTTCACGAATGGTACGGCTGCATACCAGACGCTAGCGAGCATGTGAACACCATATGCTCGCCCCGCATATTGAGCAGCAATGGGAACCAAACGATCCGTCAGGCGATCAACCTTTTCCCGTGTCCAACCTTCGTAGACGCCGCGCGGCGTTTTAGCCTCGGCATCTGTCGCGTGATAAAGCAGCGCACCTTCCTGGCGGAGCACTTTGTTCCACTTAATTTCAAATCGTCGCCAATCGCGCGCAGGGGACAGATATCCAGCCACGACGATGACTGGTGCCTGAGCATGCGTTCCGCCTTCATCGAAATATCCCGTTACGTCAAGCACAAACAATCTCTTTGAACGCAGCAGCTTGGCCAATCGACCAACTCGATCGTAAGTGGTGCTCACAGCGCACCTCGCGGAGTAGGGGCGCTACTATATGTCGGCGCGTCGCTGTCGCTCGCTGATTTCCCCGCATTGCCAGATTCCTTGGCGGATTCGAGCAGTTTTGAACCTAGCTGTACATCCCAACAAACTCGCGCTAGTGGTAGTGGGCGGTTTTGAAATGAACCGCTTATGGTTCAGTCAAGGACGAGCGACCCTTGAGTGCGTTGCGCTGCTGACGCTCTCTCTGTCGGTAGCTATGCTAGTGGCCTGTAACAGTGACATTGGTATCGGAATAGATGCGATGGTTGGGGTCGCGATAGGTCCACTTGATGGGTTTGGGAGCGCGGTTGTAGTGACGGATGTAGCGCATCAGCTTGCGGGCCAAGTCCTTAACCGAGGT
>NZ_JAUSKL010000013.1 GCF_030646925.1 Candidatus Binatus sp.
CTCGGTTAAGGACTTGGCCCGCAAGCTGATGCGCTACATCCGTCACTACAACCGCGCTCCCAAACCCATCAAGTGGACCTATCGCGACCCCAACCATCGCATCTATTCCGATACCAATGTCACTGTTACAGGCCACTAGTTCCAATGGCGTCTTGCCAATTGTCTCTGCGGCCATGTATCCGATCGAGCGGACAAACTCGGCGTTGACGGCGGCGATGCGGCGAGTTGCGGCGTCGGTGATCGTGATCGCGTCGGTGTTGGAATCGAAGATCTGCCGCATCGCGCTTTCGCTCTCGCGCAACCGCCCCTCCGACTCTTCGCGCTCCGTGTAATAGCGGCGGCGTAGATAGCAACTGAACTGCGCCAGTGCGGCTGCCGTGAGCAGACCAACCATCCGAAAGGCTTCGTTTTTGTCCCCCTGCGGATGCTTAACGAGTTGCGCGACCCATACTGCAAGGCACACCAGATTGAAGGATGCCTGATAGGCCATGCTCCATGGCAGGAGCGAACCCGTTACCGCCATGTTGAGCATCAATATGATGAATAGGGGAATCGGTTCGCCGCCGACTAACCCGAGCGTCGCGTCGGCCGCGGTGACCATCATGGCCATAGTCAATGAGAGCGGCTGCCAGTTGCGAACAAACCGGCTTGAAGTAGTCAGCGCCAGCGCGGCGAATCCCATTGCGAGGTTGGCAAGCAGGCAGAGCGCCAGCCACGGAACTCCCAGCCGACCTTCCTGATAAAATCGGGTGAGGAGAAAAACCGCCGATAGGATCATGAGCATCGAACAGGATTGGATCATCCTGACGACCCATTGATCGGATATCACGGAGTTGCGCGCCTGGACGGCGTCGTCGGCGCGCTCGCGGGATACTGGATCCTTGAATTGATGCGACATGAAATCGCATTGACTAGAGCAATTCGGGTGCCCGCGCTGATGTATCGAAAGAGGACATGATCGTGCGAGCGCGCGGTCGCGCGGGCTGGCGATGTGGCGTTTTGAGACGCATGCGGAGACCGGTCTTATCGACGAGGCAATCGCTAAGAAATCGCGGTCATCGAGCGTATAGTGACGATGGCCTGGGGAGGAACTTCGATTGATGAGGTGGTCGATGGCCGCACGAATCGCTGTGATCGCGTCGCTCGCGCTGGTCTGCGCGGCTTCCTACGGCTACGCGCAGGACGACTGGAAGGTAATCGAGCGACACACCAATAGCGGACCAGCCGAATCGAGCGCCACGCCCGCGCCTAAAGCCGGCGCGACGCTGATCGCGTGCGGCGAGCAGGCCGAGCTCGCCGGCGAGCCATACAAATCGGTCGTCGCGCAGCTCAACGATATGTGGGGAACCAGCTTCCCCGTTTACGAATCGACCCGCGCGATCTCGCCCCACGCGCACGCCGGTGGATGCATCTTCTACAACGGCAAATATCTCGATTCGCTGCTTCAGCAGTGGATGAACATCCGCAATGAGGACGAAGTCAGGCCGATGCTCTACGCGATCTTCGCGCACGAGCAGGGGCATCTCGCGCACGGCGATTTCGACGCCTCCGCCGACGACGTCCCGATAAAAAACAAGGAGCTGGCGGCGGACCAGTTTGCCGGCTTCACGCTCGAGCGCCTCGGTATCCGCAGGCTCGATGCGACCGAAATCACCCGCTACTATCAGCTCACCGGCGACGATTTCGTTGGTCACGGATCGGGTCATGGCAGCGGTGAAGAGCGGACCACGGCGTTCCAGGACGGATGGCATCGCGCGCAGGTCGGCCTGCCCGAGCAAGGCACGCGTCCGGCTGGTGGCCTGGGTCAGCCGTGAATCGCCATCATCAAAAAACCGCGGATGGCATCGGCATTTGCGAGGCGTACGCTGCGAGACGATAATTACTGCTTATCCAGAGTCATGACGGCAACCATCGCTACTAATCCAGCAGAGACCGAAGCGATCGCGTCGGTCGCGGCCCCGCCGGCGATCGAGGCGAAGTCGCTCGGCTTTCACTACGGCGATCGCGAGGCGCTGAGCGACGTGAGTTTTTCGATCGCGCGCGGCGAGATCTTCGGCTTCCTCGGGCCGAACGGCGGTGGCAAGACCACGCTGTTCAAACTGCTCTCGACGCTGGTACCGATCCAATCCGGCGCCGCGAAGATGCTCGGCCACGATCTCGCCGGCGAGACGATTCGCGTCCGGCGCCGCATCGGCGTCGTGTTTCAGCATCCAAGCCTCGACGGCAAGCTGACGGTGGCGGAGAACCTGGCGCATCACGGACATCTATATGGGATGACCGGCAAGCGGCTGCGCGACCGCAGTGCCGCGATGCTCAAGCGGCTCGGCCTCACGGCGCGCGCGCGCGATTTGGTCGAGACATTGTCGGGCGGCTTGCAGCGGCGCGTCGAGCTCGCGAAGGCATTGCTGCACGAGCCGGAACTGTTGCTGCTCGACGAGCCGAGCACGGGCCTCGATCCCGCCGCACGGCGCGAGTTCTCGAACTACCTGGCGCATCTGCGCGAGCACGACGGCGTCACGGTCGTGCTGACGACGCATTACATGGAAGAAGCCGAGCGATGCGACCGCGTCGGCATCCTGCATCAGGGCAAGCTGGTCGCGTTCGCGCCGCCGGGCAATCTCAAGGCGGAAGTCGGCGGCGACGTCGTGGTGATTCATGCTCGCGCGCCGGAATTGCTGCAGCGCAAGATCCTGCAACGCTTCCGGCTGAAGGGGCAGATCGTCGACGCCACGATTCGAATCGAGCGGCCGCGCGGCCAGGAGTTCGTGCATGAAGTCGTCGATGCGTTCGGCGATGAGATCGATTCGATTTCGTTTGGCAAGCCGACGCTCGAGGACGTCTTCGTTCATCTGACCGGGCATCAGTTTTTCACCGACGCGCGAAACGAGGGCGAATGAAATGCGCGAAGTGATGCTCCAAGCCGGGACGCTGTGGCAGCGTGAAATCGTGCGCTTCGCGCGGCAGCGGAGCCGCCTGACGGGCGCGCTTCTGCAGCCGCTGGTGTTCTGGCTGCTGCTGGGCGCGGGGCTCAATGCGTCGTTCAGGCCGGCTGGGATGCCTGCCGGAATCAACTACGCGCAGTACTTTTACCCCGGCGTGATCGTGCTGGTGCTGCTGTTCACGGCGATTTTCGCGACCATCTCGACCGTCGAAGATCGCAAGCAAGGATTTTTGCAGGGCGTGCTGGTCGCGCCGATTTCACGCAGCACGATCGTGCTGGGACAAGCCGCGGGCGGCACGACGCTCGCGCTCGCGCAGGGCGTGATTTTCCTGATGCTCGCGCCGCTGGCGGGCATCAAGCTGAGCGTCGGCGCGATTCTCGTATCGGCGTCGATGATGGCGGTCATCGCGTTCGCGCTAACGAGTATTGGGCTGGTGATCGCGTGGCGAATCGAATCGACGCAGGGCTTTCACGCGATCATGAATCTGATCCTGATTCCGATCTGGATGCTGTCGGGCGCGTTCTTCCCCGTCGATGGCGCGCCGTTCTGGCTCCAATTGACGATGCGGCTCAACCCGCTCACCTATGCGATGGCGGCGCTCAGGCAGGGACTTTATCTCGCGGAGCCTGCTCAGATCGGCGCGACGATGCCGCTCGCGTCGTCGGTCCTGGTCGCGATCGCATTCGCGGCGTTCGCGTTCACGCTAGCAACCCTCGTGGCCCGCCGCGCCTCGACGATCTGAATCTGCTACTTCGCCACTCTACTGCGCTTGGTCCTGGCCAAACGCTTTGAGACCGAGGTGCCCCGTTCCCGTTTCTTCGATGCACTCAATCCGAACCGGTTCAGCGCGGACTGCACCATATAAGCCGAACGTGTCAGACCCGCTTTGCCAGCCAACTGGTCGATGGCTTTGAGCTGGCCCTCGCGCGCCGTGATATTGATACGCACGGTTTTTTCCGCGGCCGGTTCAACGCTGATCAAAACCGCCACCGCGCCCTTCATGTCCGGATCGTTTGCTAACGCGTCCAGATTTGAAGGGTCCGGCAACACCTCCCCGTCTTCGATCATCCCCGCGATATGCAGCGCCAGGGCTTCAGCGGCCATCCGCCGTGCTTCCTCGAGCGTCTTTCCCGTGGTCACGCATCCGGGGAAGTCCGGAAAGCTGACGCCAAAATCCGAATCGCGATCCTTGTGTAGATAAGCGATGTAATCCATGTTCGTCTCAGTCCCTCGCGTTAGCGCGGAGCCATCCGCAGCGCGCCGTCGAGGCGGATCGTCTCGCCGTTGAGCATCTCGTTTTCCACGATATGCCGCGCGAGCGCCGCGTATTCGCTCGGCCGTCCGAGTCGCTGGGGAAACGGGATTTGCGCGGCGAGCGCCTTGCGGCTCGGCTCCGACAATCCGGCCAGCATCGGAGTTTCAAAGGTGCCCGGCGCGATGGTGCAGACGCGAATCCCGAGCGAGGCGAGGTCGCGCGCGATCGGCAGCGTCATCGCAACGACGCCGCCTTTCGACGCCGAGTACGCCGCCTGTCCGATCTGCCCATCGAATGCCGCGACCGACGCCGTATTGACGATTACACCGCGCTCGCCGTCAGGGCCGGGCTGATTTTTCGCCATCTGCGCCGCGGCGACGCGAATCACATTGAACGTGCCGATTAGATTGACCGCGATCACCTTGCTGAACAGGTCGAGCGTGTGCGGCCCTTCCTTGGTGACCGTGCGCATCGCGCGGCCGATACCGGCGCAGTTCACGACGACGTTGATCGTGCCGAATTTTGCGACCGCTTTTGCAACCGCCTCGGTGACCTGATCGCCGGAGGCTACGTCGGCCTCGACGAAGAGCGCGTTCGCGCCGAGCGACTCGGCGACCTTGGCCCCTGGTGACGCGGGCAGATCGAGGATCACGGTTTTTGCGCCCACCGCGGAGAACTCGCGCACAGTTGCCTCGCCAAGGCCGGAGCCACCACCGGTTACGAGCGCGATCGCATTCTTCAGATTCATTTCAGTTCCACTCCGATTCGATTTTGCGCTGCACGAAGTTATGACCGCCACGCTGCCGATGCAACTTGGGCGTTCACACCGACATCGCAAGCTGCCCGGTCTGCTTCGAGCGGGCGTGCAGCGCGTTTTTCGCCGCGCGCACAGAGGTTTCGGAGCCAGCCAGTTCCAGCACGTCGCCCTCGCGGATCACTTCGTTTCCCGTCGGGACGATTATCTCGCCGTCGCCGCGGCCAATCGCGACGACCATCGCGCCAGTGGTGCCATGCAGATCGAGATCGGCGAGCGTCTTGCCGACTCCGCTGAAATCCGAGCGCACTCTGACTGGGGTAAGCGTGCCGAGACCCGGCACCGTGTAAGCTTGGCCATCCTTGCTCTGCGCGTGCGAGCCGGCCAGCGCGTCGGCAATCAGGCGGGCGGCGCCGCGCATATGTCCTTGTACTTTGTTGACGCATCGTGCGATCTCGGCGGTCATCAATACTATTGCGATTACTACAATGCCGATTCCTTCGAATGGCGCAATGAATGGTTGAACTATAGCCAATAGTGGAATCACTACTACTAACAAGATCGTCACTTGCAATAGTTCAATCAGCGCGGTGGCGGCGCCGGTGTGGCTATCGGACACTTGCGGAATCGCCCGCGCCGCCAGCGCCTGGGCAAGCCGCCGGGAGCCGAAATACAGTCCTCCCATCGCCGGAGCGCACACTACCAGTGCGAACAGATCAACGAACAATCCCGCCCTGAAATACGAGATCTGCTCTAGGTTGGCGGCGGCCGTGGTGAGGTCGAGCGGATCGAGTTCGTTGAGGATAAGGATTCCACCGATCAGAATTGCCGACGCGACAATTGACACGCTCGGCCATCCGAGCGACGGATGGCGCGCGTCGGTCAGCTTCGGCCGGCGCATCTGCTCCATCCAGGAGTCGTATAGTGACTCGAATACTCTAAGCGGGCGCGGTATGCGTATCGACAGATACTCAGCGACGGGTCCCGATACTCTAATCATGTATGGGGTCAGGAAAGTAGTAATCGCCGATACCGCAATCGCGAGCGTGTAGATAAAGTCGCGCGTCGCGTGCAACTGCAGGCCGACGCCCGCGATGATGAACGAGAACTCGCCGATTTGCGCGAGACTCATCCCCGCCTCGATCGAGGTCCTGGTGTCGACGCCGCTGAGCACCGAGGCAATCGAAACGCCGACGACTTTTCCGGCGATCACCGCGGCGGTGAGCAGCGCCAATGCGACCCAATGCTCGGCGATTAGCGACGGATCGATCATCATGCCGACGGAAACGAAGAAGACTGCGCCGAAGATGTCGCGCAACGGCGCGATCAGATGCTCGATCTGCTCCGCTTGCCCTGATTCCGCGACCAGCGACCCCGCGAGAAACGCTCCCAGTGCGACCGAGTAGCCCGCCACTTCCGCGAGCAATGCGAAGCCGAAGCAGATGCCGACGGCGGCGACGATCGTGGTCTCGGGGCGTCCGATTCGCAGGATCAGGCGCACGATCGGCGGCACGACTACAATCCCGATGCCGACGAAGGCGATCAAAAAGAGGATCAGGCGCCCGACCGTCACGGCCATGTGCGACGTCGAAACGCTGGCGCCCGACGCAAGCGTCGTCAGCACCGCAAGCTCGACGACCGCGGTCAGGTCCTCGGCGAGCAAGACGCCGAATACCAGCTCGCGCAGATGCTCGGAGACCGGCGTTTCCTGGTACGCCTTGGCGACGATCGTGGTGCTCGAGATCGAAAGCAGCGCGCCGGTGAAGATGCTCTCGAGCGGCGTCCATCCCATCGCGCGCCCGCACATGAAGCCGAGCCAGATCATCAGGCCGACCTGCAAAGCAGTGATGAATCCCGACGTCGGGCCGAGCCGAATCAGCTTGCGGATGCTGAACTCGAGCCCCAGCGCGAACATCAGCAGGATCACGCCCAGCTCGGACAAGGTGTGGATGCGAGTCTCGTCGGCGAACAGCGGGAACGGCACGTACGGGCCGACGATCAGCCCGGCGATCAGATAGCCGACCACCACCGGCTGCCGAATCTTCTGGAAAATAACGGTGGTGACTGCGGCGACGCAGAGCACCATCGCGAGATCTTCAAGAATCGTCTGGGAGGCGAGCGGAACCATGCCGGGTTAGCGCATCTTAGCCCGACTCTTTCGGCGTTTTACATAGTCCGCTCATCCTCCCGCTCGACATCCTACGCGGGTTTGATATTCGAGACGCGCGGCATCACCTTGGTCCAGAACAGCTCGATCGTTTTCATCAGGCGATCGTGCGGCATCAGCCCGTTGTACATCCAGGCGAAAATCCAGCTAATCGGCAGCCGCTTCATCATGTGTTCGACCTGGCGAGTGACGGTGTCCACAGTCCCGACGAAGCCGAGGCCGTTTGACCAGATATCGGCCGGCACTCCGGTCTTGGGATCCGCGAGTCCCTTTGAAAATCCGAATGGCTCGAACCACTCGCTGCCGCAGAAGTAGCCGCTCTCTTTCCAGATTTGATGCGCTTCTTCGTCGGTATCCGCGATTACGATATCGCGCAGCACGCCCACGCCCTCGCCCAGCGGCTTGCCCGATACCTCGGCGTAAACCTCGCACAGTTGATGCTCGAGGGTCGGATGCAGCGGCGGGAGGATCGCGGTGACTCCTTCCTGCGCGCACCATCTGATACTTCGCTCCGACGAGGCGAACGGCTGGAAAATCGGCGGATGCGGCTTTTGCACCGGCTTCGGCACGACCGCGACGGCGCGCACGATTCCGTTTTCGATGCCGCCGCCCCATTTCGCCGTCGCATCCAGCGTCCACGGCGTTTCGCCCGGCGGCACGCGCCAGTATTTCCCCTGGTAGCTCGAAAAATCCTCGGTCCACGCCTGCTTGATGATGCGGAAATTTTCCTCGAACGCAGCGCGATTGGCGTTGTCGATCTCGTCGTGCTGATGCGGCAGCGCGCCGTGAATCCCGTGGGTCTGCTGCGCCATGATATCGACCCATCGCCGCTGATAGCCGCGCGCAAAGCCCGCGTTGGCGCGCCCGCCGCTCATGTGATCGAGCATCGCGATGTCCTCGGCGACTCGCAGCGGATTCTGCGACGGCAATACGATCCCGAGCTGGCCCACGCGAATCCGCTTGGTCTGCATCGCGATGTACAAATCGAGCAGCACCGGGTTGTTCGAGACTTCGAAGCCCTCGACGTGAAAATGATGCTCGGTGAAGCTGATTGAATCGTAGCCGAGCTGATCGCCCAACTGGGCCTGCGCGGTAATCTCACGCAGCATCTGATCGTACAGATGTCCCTGCAATCCGACTTTTCCTTTTTCGATTTCTGACTTGCTGCCGACCGAGGGCAGGTAGAACAGTGAAATTTTCATGCACACCTCATTGCGAATTCGTCACCCGCGATGAATTTAGAACTGAGTGAGCAATCGCGGCAAGCGGATTGGAGATCAAATCCGTCACGTTTGTTTGACTAATGCTAGTTCCTGTTGGTATTTAAACCGCGAAACGCTGGGTAAGAGGGCGACAACAGTTTCAATTGCGCCCGCCGCTCAGAGAAGCGTCGTGAGTCGCGACCCGCTGCGAGCTGGCCGTTCGCAGTGGCCTTGGGAGGAGTTTTCCAATGACAAGCCGTAAAGCGAGATATGCACTTTTTCTTGTCTTGATGCTGATGGCGATCAAAGGTTGCACCTGTGATGATGACAACCCATTCCGGAGACGCCATCGGCCACCGACGGTAACGGCGACGCTGACGGCGACGCCGACCGCAACTCCGACGGCTCTCCCGGTAAGTGCATGCATACCGTCAAGCTCATTGTCGGTGCTGATCACGGGCACCGATGTCGTCTCGTACGTTCCGGACGGCAACTGGGGATCGAGTACTCCGAACGTCGAACTCGTGCCGATCGAAGGAGCCGGCGCCGGGCCGTTGGCCGCGCGGGCGACGATCGTAACGCCTGCCGCGGCTAATTCGTGTTCCTCCAACTCGATCACCGGACAAACCGTTTGCACCTCCAACGGTACCGACGTTTACCTCATAAACGGCAGCACCTTGAGCAATACTTTAACGAGTAGCGCAGTCGGAACGACCAGCTTTTCGGGCGGTACTTGCTCTACCTGCGGCGTGGTGGTGGATGCCACGACCAATCAGGCCTTT
>NZ_JAUSKL010000014.1 GCF_030646925.1 Candidatus Binatus sp.
CCCGCCAGCGCCCACATGAAGTCGACAATTTTGACATCCTCGAGCGGCAACATCAGATTATACCTCTTCGCGCCAGGTCCTCGATTCTCGCAGCCGACAATCCCAACTCGTTGGAATAGACTTCGTGATTGTGTTCTCCAACCAGCGGCGGGCGTCGGCGGTAAACGATCGGCGCCTCACTGAACTTTGCGAACGGCCCCGGATACGGGAATGAGCGTCCCAGCTCCGGATGTTCGAGCATCTGCCAGTATTGACGGGACTTGAGTTGAGGACTCGCAAGAACTTCACTGACCGTTGCGATCGGAGCGATCAGGAATCCCCGTTCGAGTGCAACGCTGAACAGCTCTGCCTTGGTTCGACTCGCGAGGAAATCCGCAATCAAGGCGAGAACCCGCTCGTACTCCTCCATCGGCTCTTCGCCGCTCGCGAGTAACGCGCCGTAACCGATCCAATCCTTGTCGCGGGTGGCAGCGTCACAGACTCCCAGTTCGTGGAGATAGTTCATCAGTCTTTGGCTGAATACGCCGAGCTGGCGTCCGAACAGGAAGCCGAGCGTGACATGCCCGTCTTTCGCCCGCCACACCAGCGGAACCCGTAGAGATCCCACTTTCACGCCGCCCGCCATTCGGCGCGCTTCGTCTGCGCCCAGGCGGTACGCGAGGTTGTTGGCTTGAGTCGCCAAGGTGACTGACTGCTGCGCCGCCACATCGACGTGCTGTCCCATCCCGGAGCGGTGGCACTCATGATTAGCCACCATCGCACCGGCGGCCGCGTCACCGCATGCATGAAGATAAGCCTGAGGCACGCTCAGCCGAACCGGCGGCCGATCCTCGTCGCCATAAAGCATTAGCGGCCCTCCCGCTGCGAGGATCACCAGGTCGCTGTCAGCGTAAGAAGCCTTGGGACCATGCTGGCCGAATGGCGTTATTGAAACACAAATCAGTTCGCGGTTGCGGCTCGCGAGATCCTTGTACCCAAGCCGGCGCTCGCTGAGATAACCGGGGTTGTGCGACTCAATCAGGAACCGCGCTCCCGCCGCGAGTCGATAGAACATTTCCCTGCCTTCGTCAGTCTCGAGGTTGAGGGTGACGCTTCGTTTATTGCGGTTGTAAGCCCACCAGTAAATCGAGCGATCAGGATCCGGCCTGTCTTCGAAAAAGGGGGCCAGCCGCCGTGCCGGCGAGCCACCAGGTGGCTCGATCTTGATAACGTCAGCGCCCAGATCGCCCAGAATCTGGCCACAGAGCAGTCCTCGCTCCGTGGTCAGATCGAGCACTCGGTATGGACTCAGCATTGAACCATCCTCCTGCCCTGATGCATCGCTCTGTTACACCATCAGTGCATTCAGAGTTAGGATTTCGACAAGCAGCGCGGCTTGCCGTTTGATCATCGTCCGAGTTAAGTTTCACACAATCGTTGCATGGTCAAACAATCGCCCGCTGCTGCGTGAGTGATTCTCTCAACCGTAGCTCCGGATGTGTTATGAAAAGCTGCTCGACATGCGGAAGGGAAACGCCCGCTAGCTGAATTGGGAGACGACAATGCACTCTTGACGGAAAGGTCGCGATCGTTACTGGAGCCGCCCGCGGCCAGGGAGAGGCTGAGGCTCGGCTCTTTGTTGCAGAAGGCGCCAAGGTCATGTTGACCGACGTCTCGCCGGAAGGAGGAGCCGTTGCCGAAGCGCTGGGCGACCTGGCGGCTTTTTCACAGCAAGATGTAGGCAGCACGGCGGACTGGGAACGGGTGGTCAAAGCCACCACGCAGCGGTTCGGCCGCCTGGACATACTGGTGAACAACGCCGCCATCTATAAAATGCGATCGCTGCTCGACACTACTGACGAGGAGTTCGACGAGATCACGCGGATCAACCAGCGCGGCCCCTTCTTAGGCATGCGGGCGGTAGCGCCCGCGATGCGTGCAGCGGGCGGCGGCTCCATCATTAATATCTCGTCGGGCGCGGGACTGAGGGGCGTCCGGAATGTGCTCGCCTATGCCACGACCAAATGGGCGGTGCGTGGGATGAGCAAGTGTGCGGCGCTGGAACTTGCGGGCGATCGCATCCGCGTCAACTCGATACATCCGGGAGTAATCGAGACGCCGATGCTGAATCACAATCCGGCGGCGTTTAACGAGGCGATGGTGCGAGCAACTCCGATCGGGCGCATCGGCCAGCCCGAAGATATCGCACGGATGGTGCTCTATCTTGCCTCCGATGCCGCAGGGCAATTTCATGCCGAGGCTAAAATCGGCGACGCGCATGTGCTGTTTGGCAACGGCTATTTTTGCGACCCATCGATGTCAGCCGCGATCTATATCTACGTTCCTGATGTCGATGCGACCTTCAAACGCGCGGTGAGTCTTGGTGCCAAGGCGATCAGAGAGCCAGCGGATTCCACTGTGCGTTCTGATGCCTCAATTTTTTCGCATCGGATTTTGCTCTACGGCTGCGCGTAAACGAGTGCGCGATTGTTGTTGCGGTCGGTGACGTACAGATTGCCCACCCCGTCGAGCGCGACGCCCGCGGGATAGCACAATATGGTCTCGCTAACGCCACCCTTATTGCATCGTGCCGAGGTGAAGATGCCGGCCTGACCGAACACCCGATCAGCTATGGTGTCGGTGCTAAGCGGCGCGTCGTATTCGAGTACACGGCTGTTCGTAAAATCGGCAACGAAGACCGTTCCGGCGTCGTCCACGCTGACTCCGAGCGGATAGCACAGCGAACTAGCGCTGACCCCGCCTTTGTTGCAGATGCCGGTGACGAAGCTACCGCTCTGGCCGAAGACCCGGGCTGCCACTTGGTTGGTACTGAGTGGATGGTTGAATTCGAGCACGCGGTTGGTATCGGCGTCGGCCACGTAGAGGTTGCCGTTGCTGTCGACCGCGATTCCCGCCGCCCCGCACACGCTCGCCGCGCTCGGCGTCGCCGGACAGGTGCTGGTGGTAAGCATCGGCTGCCCGATCACCCGATCCGCGACGGTATCGGTGGTAAGCGGGGTATCGTACTCCAGCACCCGATGGTTATGGTTGTCAGAAACGTAGAGGTTCCCGAACGTGTCCAGCGCGACGCCCAATGGCACGCATAGACTCGAGGCGCTCACGCCGCCCTTGTTGCAGAAGCGCGACGTGAAGCTTCCGCCCTGTCCGAAGACCAGGTTGGCGGACGCACCGATGCTGAACGGAGCGTTGTACTCCACGACCCGATTGTTGCCGTAGTCAGCGACGTACAGCCGGCCCTGCGCGTCCACCGCGACCCCCAACGGCCAGCACAGCGTCCGGGCGCTCGCGAGTGTACCGCCGGCGTTGCACTGCGCGGTGCCGAAACTGGTCTGGCCGACCACCACGTCGGCAGGCGCCCCGTTGACAAAGCTCGCCGCGTTGCCCCATCCCAACACCCGGCTGTTCAGATAGTCCGCCACGTAGATGCGGTTCGGCGTCACGCTAGTGTCCACCGCCACCGCGCGCGGATTGTAGAGCCCACGCGCATCGGCGAA
Organism: Candidatus Binatus sp.; assembly: GCF_030646925.1. Classification (NCBI taxonomy): domain Bacteria; phylum Candidatus Binatota; class Binatia (SeqCode); order Binatales (SeqCode); family Binataceae (SeqCode); genus Binatus (SeqCode); species Binatus sp. (SeqCode). Next base: position 3,495 of record NZ_JAUSKL010000014.1, read on the forward strand.
ATTCGGCTTCCCCTCGATAAAAGTGCTCTGACCCAGCACCCGATCCGCCGTGTTGATGACCAGCGGCGTAGCATAAGCGAGAACGCGATGGTTGGATTGGTCGGCGACGTAGAGCTTGCCCGCCGGGTCCAGCGCGACACCGCCCGGTGAGCACAAGGTCCCAGCCGCCGGCGTGTGTCCCATGTTGCAGGCGGTCGCCGTGAAGCTGCCGCCCTGGCCAAACACGCGGTCGGGCGTGGTGTCTGTATTGAGCGGGGCGTCGTACTCCAGCACCCGGCTGTTGGCCTCGTCCGCCACGTACAGATCGCCGGCCGAATCCACCCCCAGACCGCTGCCACTCTGCGCAATCATCAGGTCCGCCACCGTGCCGCTGACCAGCGGGGTATCGTATTCCAGTATTCGGCTGTTGCCGGAATCGGATGTATACAGGTTGTCGGAGGCGTCGAGCGCCAGCCCCAGCGGATTGCACAAGCTCGAAAGGTTGCCGCCCGCCCCGGCCTTGTTGCAGACTCTGCTGGTAAAGCTCCCGAGCTGACCGAATACCCGGTTAGCCGTAGTATCGGTTGTCAGCGGCACGTCGTATTCCAACAGCCGGTTATTGCCGGAATCGGCCACGTACAGATTGTTCGCGGAATCCAGCGCGATGCCCCATGGCGTGCAAAGACTGGCCGCGCTGATACCGCTCTTGTTGCAAAGATGAGTGGTGAAGGATCCGCCTTGCCCGAACACCCGATCCGCTTTCTTATCGCTGCTAAACGGAGTGTCGTATTCCAGCATCCGATTGTTGCTGGTATCTGCCACGTAGAGATTGCCAAACGAATCGACCCCGACACTGGCTGGCAGACACAGAGCGCCTTGAGCGCTTTGTGCCGGATTGTTGCAGCGGCTGGAGTTGAAGTTGGGCTGGCCAATCACCAGGTTTGCCGGGGCTCCGTTGGCGAATGCCGACGCGTTGTTCCATCCCAGTACCCGGTTGTTATAGGTGTCCGCCGCGTAAATCCGGTTGGGCGAGACGCTGCGATCGATCGCCAGTCCGCGCGGCCGAAATAGTCCGCGCGAGTCCACAAAATTTGGCCCGTTGTTGGTAAAAGTGATCTGCCCGAGCACTCGAAGCGCGGGCGCCACCGGCGTCGGCGTGGCCGATGGCGTCGCGGTACGCGTCACGGTTGGGGTCGGCGTAAGAGTGGCCGTGACGGTCGGAACCGGCGTCGGCGTCGCAGTTGTGGTCGGCGTCCGGGTCGCGCTCCGCGTCGGCGTCCGCGTCGGCGTTGCGGTCCGCGTCGGTGTCGGAGTCCTCGTGGCCGGCACGTTGTAGTGGATGGTGCCCGTCGCGGGACTGCCGGAGGTGGAAACCTGGTACAGGGTGTTGAGCAGCACCGAGACCGTGTTACCACGGTAATTCGCGACGATCAGGTCGGTCTTGCCGTCGCCGTTGAGGTCCGCCGCCGCCACCGAGTCAGAGTTGGCGCCGGTGGCGAAGGTCTGCTGGGCGGCGAAGCCGGGCGTAGCCGCCCCCGGCGCCGTGGTGTTGAGCAGCACCGAGACCGTGTTGTCACCGGAATTCGCCACGATCAGGTCGGGCTTGCCGTCGCCGTTGAGGTCCGCCGCCGTCACCGAATTACAGCTGGCGCCAGCATCGAAGGTATGCTGGGCGGCGAAGCTGGGCGTGGCCGCCCCGGGCGCTGTGGTGTTGAGCAGCACTGAAACCGTGCCAGCATTGAAATTAGGGACGACTAGATCGGGCCTGCCGTCGCCGTTGACGTCTGCCGCTGTCAGAACCTGCGGAAGGTCGCCGACCGCGAAGGCCTGCGGAGCGGTAAAGCTGGCAGTAATTGCGCCCGGTGCGGTGGTATTGAGCAGCGCGGAGATCGTACCGGCGGGTGTGTTCGTCACGATCAAGTCAGGCTTGCCGTCACCGTTGAGGTCGGCCGTGGTCACCGAGAACGCGCCGAGGCCGGTGGCAAAGGTCTGTTGGGTGGTGAAGCTGGGCATGGCTGCGCCCGGCGCGGTGGTGTTGAGCAGCACCGAGACCGTGTTGTCACCGGAATTCGCCACTATCAGGTCGGGCTTGCCGTCCCCGTTGACGTCCGCCGCCGTCACCGAATCACTTTGGCGGCCGATGGCGAAGGTCTGCTGGGCGGCGAAGCCGGGCGTAACCGCACCAGGCACCGTGGTGTTGAGCAGCACTGAGACCGAGTTGGCATGGTAATTCGCGACGATGATATCGGGCTTGCCATCGCCGTTGACTTCCGCCGTGGTCACGGAGTACGCGCCGGCGCCGGCGTCGAAGGTCTGCTGCGCGGCGAAGCTGGGGATCCGGGCACCCGGTAGGGTGCTGTTGAGCATTACCGAGACCGTCGCGTCATCGTCGTTCGCGACAATCAGGTCGGGCTTGCCGTCGCCGTTGAGGTCCGCCGCCGTCGCCGATCTCGGATTGACGCCGGTGGCGAAGACCTTCTGGGTGGCAAAGCTGTTGGCGTCAAACGTCGCCGTGGCAGGAATCGGCGCCGTAGTGTTGAGCATCACCGAGACCGTGGCAGCAAAGCGATTGGCGACGATCAGGTCGGGCTTGCCGTCGCCGTTGACGTCCGCCGCCGCCACCGACTGCGGGCCGACGCCGGAGGCGAAGGTCTTCTGAGTGGCGAAGCTGGGTGTGCTCGCGCCTGGCGCGGTGGTGTTGAGCAGCATCGACACCGTGTCATCGAGCAAATTCGCCACGATTAGGTCGGGCCTGCCGTCGTCGTTGAAGTCCGCCGTCATCACCCAAACCGGGGCATGGGTGCCGAAGTACTGCAGGCCGAAGGTGGGCGTGGCCGCGCCCGGCACCGTGGTGTTGAGCAGCACCGCGACCGAGTCACTTCCATAATTCGCGACGATCAGGTCGGGCTTGCCGTCGCCGTTGACATCCGCCGCCGCCACCGAGAATGGGTCGTTAAAGATGCTCGGGGCGAAGGCCACTTGGGCGGCAAAGCTGGGCGTGGCTGCGCCCGGCGCCGTGGTGTTGAGCAGCACCGAGACGTTGCCAGCAAAGCGATTCGCGACGATCAGGTCGGGCTTGCCGTCGCCGTTGATATCCGCCGCCGTCACCGAGTACGGCCCGGTGTCGGCGGCGAAGGCCACCTGGCTGGCGAAGCGGGGCGTGGTCGCGCCCGGCGCCGTGGTGTTGAGCAGCACCGAGACTGTGTCAGCGCCCGTGTTCGCGACGATCAGGTCGGGCTTGCCGTCGCCGTTTACATCCGCTGCCGTCACCGAATACGACGGGCTGCCGGTGGCGAAAGCCATCTGGGGGGCGAAGCTGGGCGTGGCGGCGCCCGGCGCCGTGGTGTTGAGCAGCACCGAGACCGTAGCATCACCGGAACTCGCGACAATCAGGTCGAGCTTGCCGTCGCCGTTGACGTCCGCCGTTGTCACCGAGTGCGGGTTGGCGCCGGTGGCGAATGTCTGCTGAGCGGCGAAACCGGCAGTGGCGGCGCCTGGCAAGGTGGTGTTGAGCATCACCGAGACCGTGTTGTCACCGGAATTCGCGACGATGAGGTCGGGCTTGCCGTCGCCGTTGACGTCCGCCGCCGACACCGGAAGCGGGCTAACACCGGTGGCGAAGGTTTGCTGGGCGGCGAAGCTGGGGGTAAAGGTTCCTCCTCCGCCGCCCAGCAACAGCATCTTAAAGGTTTTATTGGGCGGGTTGGTCGTACTGCCCCCGACTTGTACCGGAATTGTCGCGCTGGTTTGGCCGGCGGGGATTATGAGTGACCCCGTCGCGGCGGCGTAGTCGGTTCCAGCGACTGCGGTGCCGTCCTGGGTCTGGAATTGAAGAAAAGCGTCGTAGTCAAGATCGGCGCTGCGTGCGATCGGAAAGTTGAGCGTCTTCGACGCCGAACTCGTTACTGTCACGCTGCCACTCGAGATAGTCAGCGTCGATGAGTCACTCAACGCCAGGAGCGGCATCAGTAGAAGCAAACCGCCTAGACCAAGAGTTATCGCCAATGGCGGCAGACCGTGTTTGAACATTTGCCCCCCCCCGAGGTTGATTCCCTCCAGAGCCGCTCAAGCGCCCCGGATTTGGCGTTCACCGTTGAATCAAGTGGTGTTCGAATATTTCAAATCCGTCAGATGAGCCTCATTCTGCGCGCTGGCTCTGGCTTCTCCGAGCATATCGCAGACCATGAGTCGGCAGCCAGCGTTCGATTCGCGCGTCCGGCAGATTCGCCACTTTCATCTGAACCAGCACGAGAAGGTCGCCGCGATCTTACGCACGCCGCTCTCGGCCAAAATGCATCAGCTATCTGACGGATCGTGAGAATTCCCGATAAAACCTGTTGTTAGCACTCGATACAGTACGGGACTGGGTGGCGGATGACGCAGTCTGCTGCGAACCCCTCTCCGCGTCAAATTCCCTGATCATCAGGGAAAATACAGGGATATCTTCAATTTCGGACTTCGTTTGAGCCCTGCGACAGCCGAAAACACAGTGTGCATAGGCGCTTTTTCCCCTAATTCCCTAAAAATCAGAACAGGGAATTAATTCTAAGGAACAGGGAAGTTCCCAAAGGTAACAGGGAATCAAATCAAACTATCAGGGTATCGCCGGCAACTGGCTAGAACAAAGCAGGCGACTTTCAGATGTACGGAAGCAGCGGAGTATCGGCTTCGAGCAGCATCGCCCCCGCCATCGCAAGCGTTTTGCGTTGCACCACGATATGTTGGCAAACCGTCTCCGCGTCGCGCAGCGCGCGATCGAGCGGGCTCCGCTCGGAATAGATCGAAGCTGATCCCATCGCGTCGTAAAGCATTCTTACGATCTCGCGCGCAGCCTGCGCCGCATTCACCCGCGACAGCCACGCGTCTGCGCGCTCGCGAATCGTGGGCCGCTCATTGTTCTCGAGCCGTGCCCATTCCCGCTCCATGGCATGGAAGACGTAGGAGCGAGCGGCGCCTAACATCATCTCCGCTTCCGCGATCACGCTTTGAATGCGTCCGCTGTTCTTCAAAGGCCGGCCAGAAGGTAGCTCCACCCGGTTTTTTACTGAGTCGACCGCATAATCGATCGCGGCGCGGGCCGCACCGAGGGGTACCCCGGAAACCTTGGGCAGGAAGTTCGTGGAACGTCGCCACAGCACGCCGGGGCGGCGCGCGGGAGGACGGATATTGCAGAGGAATCTATCGGGAACGAACAAATCCTTCACGCTGTAGTCGCAACTGCCGGTCCCGCGCATCCCGGTGGTACGCCAGTTGTCCACCACCTCCACGTTTGAAGCCGCTGTCAGGAATCCGCAGGTCACGGGCGTACCCTGGCCCTTGGTGACCGCCGCGCCATTTTCATAGAGTGTGCAGGCAAGCTCGACAACCTCCGCATGCGTCACCCCGGAACCGAATGACCATTGGCCGGTGACTCGATATCCGCCTGCAACGCGCTCCGCGCGCCCAGATGGTGTAGCACTGCCGGCGGTCGCCATGTCGAGGCGAGGGTAAATCTCTCTGGCGGCCTCGTCTTCGAGGAAACCCGCGAAAAATCCGGAATCGCATCCGATCATCACGCACCACGCGGCGGAAGCATTGGCTTTCGCGACTTCCTCGATGACTTCGACCTGCTCGGCCGGACGCATTTCCGGACCGCCCCATTCTTTCGGCATCATCAGGCGAAACATTCCCGCTTCCCGCAGGCGCCTAACCACTTCGTCAGGAAGCTTGCGTGCTTCTTCGATCTCGGCGGATTTCTCGCGCAGGTAACCGCTCAAGGCGCGCGCGTTTGCATGGATGTCGGCCGCGCTCATCGGAGTGCTGAGCGGTTCGCTTCTCTCGTCAGTTGCTGGTGATGACATCGCGAAGTCCTCGAGCGCTGGAATTTGTCATTCCCGGATCAGGTACCAAAACCTGCGGCAATCGGCCATCGCGATTTGCTGTAGAACGGAGGAAAAGCCCAGATCAGACGATTTCCTTCTACGCGCGCTAATCTTTCGCGGGCACCCAATTTCAGTGGAAGCCCAAATTCGTACACAATGCGCAGCGTTTCTGAAACGCTCGGTCGTCGGCACGCGAAAGAGCAAAGGCGTCAACCTGCTGCCTTACCTGGTCTATATATTTTCGTGCTAAATCGCAGCTATGAGCAAATCGAACTTTGGCGGTGCTTTTCGCGCTGGCGGAATCTTGCAAGGTCTCAGGGTGGTGGAATGCGGCGAAGGAATTTCCGCCGCGTTCGCCTCCAAGCTGATGGCTGATCTCGGCGCCGATGTAATCAAAGTAGAAGAACCATCGGGCGACATCATTCGTCGGCGCGGTCCGTTTGCTCCTGGCGACGAGCCGGACCCGGAAAAAAGCGGTCTCTTTCTGTACCTCAATGCCAACAAGCGCGGAGTCAGCATTGATCTAACGGATCCAAACTCGAGAGCCGAATTCGATCGGCTGCTGTCGAGCGCTGAGATCCTGATCCATAACTTCCATCCAAGCGCTCGCCCGCTTCGAGGACTGGAAAGCGATGCTCTATCGAAGAAGTTCCCGTCGCTTATCACGGTCGGCATTGCGCCATTCGGCGACAGCGGCCCATACAAGGGCTGGAAGGGCTATGCGTTGAATATTGAAAATGCAGGGGGAATGGCTTTCCTTGCGCCCGGCGCGTCGGAATATCCGGAGCAGTCGCCGTTAAGGGCGTTCGGCGATCAGGCCGACTACCAGGGCGGACTCCACGCGTGCTTCGCCGCTCTGGCAATGTATCTATGCCGTCTCGGCGGGGGAGCGCCATCGAGCATCGAAATATCCGAACAGGAATGCATAGCAGCGATGCTCGAAATGAACCTGATGCATTACACTTACGCTGGTCGTGAGACTTCACGCCTTGGCAAGCGCGTCATCGGCCCCTGGCTGCTGAGCGAATGCCGCGACGGCCACGCTTTTGTGGCATGCGCCGAAGAGCCGCAATGGCAGCGGCTGGTCGAATTGATGGGCGATCCCGAATGGGCGCACGAAGAACTGTTCAAGGATCGTCTCGCGCGCGGCATCAACTCCGATGCGCTCAACTTGTTCATGCGAGAATGGTTCTCGTCAAAGAACAAGGACGAAGTCTTCCATGCCGGCCAGGCGAAGCGAATTCCGTTCGCCAAGGTCAACACGATGAAAGACATCCGCGACGATGCTCAGCTGAATTACCGCAACTATTTCGTTGAGCTCGATTATCCGGGGCGTGGAAGAATCCGTATGCCGGGCGCCCCTTCCCGTTACGGTGTCGACAACTCTTCAGCTCGTACGGCCGCACCCAAAATTGGTCAGCACAATGACGAAGTACTGGGGAAAGGGACGAAGGTCGCAACAGCGGTCCCAAGTTCTACAAAGCTGAGCTCCAAAAGCTTACCACTCGAGGGGGTTCGAATTCTCGATTTCACCTGGGCGTGGGCGGGGCCGTTCGCGACATTGCAGATGGCTCACATGGGTGCCGAAGTGCTTCGCATCGAGAGCGAAAAGCGCGTGTGCATCACGCGGGCAATACCTCCGTTCGCCGATGATGTGCCGGGGCCGAATCGTGCGGGTTATTTCAACCAATATAATCAGGGCAAGCGCAGCATCACACTCAATCTCGCGGATCCAGCGGGGCTGCAGGTCGCATACGATCTCGTGGCGCACTGCGATGTGGTGATCGAGAACTTTGCCGGCGGCATCGCGAGCAAGATGGGTCTCGGATACGAGAAACTACTTAAGCTTCGTCCTGACCTTATCATGCTGTCGATGTCGGGCTATGGCCAGGACGGACCGTATCGCGGGTATCTCGGCTACGGGCCCCCCGCCGCGGCACTCTCAGGGTTCTTCTTCACGACCGGTTACGAAGGAATGCCGCCGATGGAACTCGGCACATCATACATGGACCCCAACGCTGGGATCTTTGGCGCGATCGCAGTGATGAACGCGCTGATCTATCGGAAAAAGACCGGCCACGGTCAATACATCGATCAGTCACAGCTTGAAACCGCCGTTCAGCTGATCGCGGAAGGTTTGCTTCAGTATCAGATCACCGGAAAAGAGCCCGAACGCGTCGGTAATCACCATTCTACGATGTCGCCACATAACACCTACAAAACCGCCGGCGATGCCGACAAATGGGTGAGTATCGCGGTGGGAACCGAAGCTGAGTGGCTTGCCTTGTGTACGGTAATGGGTAGTCCGGGGTTGGCTCAGGATCCGCGATTCTCGACGCTGCTGGCGCGCAAGCAAAACGAGGATGAACTCGATCGTGTTATCAGCGAATGGTCCAGGATTCGCGATCGATGGGAGGTCACCGAAGCCTTGCAGCGCGCCGGTGTTGCCGCCTTTCCTTCGATGAGTAACAAGGATCTCGCGACCAACGAGCATCTGCGCGAACGCGGATACCTTGTGCGGCTCGAGCATCCCGAGGTCGGACTGCGAACGCATGTAGGAATCCCGTGGACGCTTGGCGGTAAGCCGTGCACGGTTGCGTCGCCAGCACCCGTCAGAGGCGCTGACACGGATGCCGTATTGTCGAAGCTGCTAGGTTATTCAGCTGAGAAGATCGATCAGCTGCGTAAAGCCGGCGCGCTCAGCTGAATATATGCGTGACGCTCCAACTCATTTCCGCGAAACGAGTCGTCGCTGAGAGATTGAGGGTGCGGATTACGTTTTTGAGAAGGCCCTCCGTTGCCTCGAACGTGCGCCCAAGCGTTTCGTTCATCAGTCTGCAAGTGTTCGGTGCTTGCGGAGCTGTTAGTAGGCTCAGCCAGACCGCGTCCGCCCGCGTGCCCACGGAAACGTTTAGAATTCATAGTCGCGTTCGCCTAGACTTGGTGCCGAGCAATGACATCGAACTACCTCAACGACGCTGACAGCCACATCATGGAGCTGCCGGATTTTCTCACCGCTTGCGCGGATCCCGATGTGCGCGATCGTCTGCCCGCGATTTTGCCGGGCGGCGACAACGCAACGATCGATGGATTGCCGCCCTTGGGAGTCACAGCGCATTCGCTCGAGCGCGTCGCGCAACTTAAAGCGCTCGGCAGTCGCATTCTCACCGGACCCAAATGGTACGCGGCGCTCGGCGCGTTCAACTGCGCTGAACGCGGAATCGTGCTCGACCTGCTCGGTATCCGACGCCAGATCGTGTTCTCGTCGTTCGCCGCGGCTTCGCTCACGCAGTGGAGAGATCGGGATCTGCGCTATGGCGGCGTGCGCGCGTTCAATCGTGCGATCAAGAATTTTGTCGTCGGCGACTCGCGGCTGGTCGGCGTAGGCCTGCTGGTCCTCGACGATCCTGCACGTACCGCACGCGAACTCGACCTCGCGCTGCGTGACGGCCTGCGCGTTTTCATGCTGCCTTCGGATTCGCCGGGGCGCTCGCCGGGTCATGTCGATCACGATCCCATTTGGGCGCGCTTGGAAGAAGCGCGCGGTGCTTTCGTCCTTCACGTCGGCAGCAGTAAGCTGTCAATCGATCCCGATTGGATGAACGACGGACATCCGGAGCGGAGCAGTGCGCGCGGCGGCGCCGAGGTGGTCGGCTCGAAGGACATGACCTCGATCTTTCACAGCGCCGAGCGCTTCCTCTCCGTGCTGATTCTCGACGGCGTGCTCGAGCGCTTTGCGAACCTGCGCGGTGGATGCATCGAGCTGGGGGCGGGATGGGTTCCTGCGATGCGCCGCCGGCTCGATCACATCGTAAAAATCTGGTCCAGGTCCGAGCCGCATCTGCGCGCGATGCACCGCCTGCCATCCGAGCAAATGGACGCGCAACTGCGCTTCACCCCGTATCCGTTCGAAGACGTGGGCGAGTTGATCAACTTCTCAAGTGACCGGCTCTACATGTTCTCGACGGACTATCCGCACGCCGAAGGCGGGCGCGATCCAATCGGGCGATTTGAAACCAGCCTTGCCAATCACTCGCAGCAAACCCGCGATCGTTTCTTCCGCACCAACTTCTGCGATCTGATTCTCGACTAGCTCCGCCTCGGAAGTTCCGTGCTCAACCGCCGCGATCGTTTCAGGTTGAGCACGACGGGAGGTGAGCACGACGGCAGGCGTGCAACTAACGTTTGGTCACAGGAGGCCTATGCTGTGCAGCTTAAAACCTTGCAGAGGATAGCCGTTTAATCTATGCAAGGAGTTGAAATGGGGAAGTTAAAAAGAAAATCCCGGTCGATCAAGAAACCGTCGGCTTCGGAGGCGAGCAAGATAATGGCTAGCAAAGACTTCGAGGTACAACAAATATTCAAGGCCTATCGCAACGGACTCATCTCGCAGGAGACGCTTACACAGCAGATGGACGCGCTGTGCGGAGCAGCTGGCAATGGCGACGGCCCACAGGCTGCGTCATCACCGCGACCCGCCCGAGTTCGCAAGCTGTTAGGGGACGCCGGCCTTGACGCGCCAGGCGCCATCGCCAGGTTGATGGAGACCGGCAAAACCTATGATCGCGCAGCTGAAGACCTCGGCAATATCGTTGCCCTCGAGCATGTTAACGTCACGGTTCCCGATCAAGAGAAGGCGGCGCTGTTTTATATCAATGGACTTGGTTTGACGCGTGACCCCTACATGATGACCGGTCCGGCCAATATGTGGGTTAATGCGGGCCGTCAGCAATTTCATCTACCTACCAGCAAACCCCAGGTGTTGCGCGGTCATATCGGGGTGGTTGTCTCGGACTATGACGCCCTGCCGCAGCGCCTGAGCCGCGTACGTGAGTCGCTCGCCGACACGCGATTCAAATGCCATGAACGGGAAGGATACATAGAAGCGCTTTGTCCGTGGGGCAACCGGATCCGTTGCTTTGCTCCAAATCAGCGCTTCGGCCCCATGGCGGTTGGTATCCCCTACGTCGAGTTTGACGTGCCGGTTGGAACAGCTGACGGAATCGCGCGTTTTTACTCGCAGATTCTAGGCGCGCAAGCAGCACCGCTGGAGGACGCGCAGGGCCGCTTTGCCTGCGTCACCGCCGGGACTGGGCAAAATCTTTTTTTCCGGGAAACTGACCGGCAAATTCAGCCCTACGATCAACATCATATTCAAATCTACATTAACGATTTCTCAGGTCCCCATCGCCGGCTGGCTGCGAAGGGTCTGATCAGCCAGGAGAGCGATCACCATCAGTATCGATTCCAGGATATTGTCGATCCTGACGACGGCAAATTGTTGTTCACGATCGAACACGAGGTTCGCAGCATGAAGCATCCGCTGTATTTGCGGCCGCTCGTGAATCGCAATCCTTCTCAAAGCATCATCGATTATTCACCGGGAGACGACGCCCGCAACTGGGCGAGGTCGTCGAACTAGTTGGCCTAAGGGCGACTGTCGACGCGATCGCGAGGGAGGGAGGCAACGCGATCACTTTGGAAGAGCGTGTCTACCTTGCTCGTCGAATTCTCTATGGTAGTCGACATCCTTGCCGCAGAGTCCATGAGATTGCGCGTAATCGACGCGTGCTCGGTAGGCATCGACACCTTTTGCAAATTCGCATTCGCCTCACTTGTCGTATTTTGACTCGCCGAATATCAGCATTCGATCGATAGGCCGAGACTCTCGCCAGTAGTGCGAACTCAGGTTGCGCAAGACGGGTTAGCTACCACAGGTTGCGCTCGCCGGGGTGCGGCGTCGATTTGGTCCAGATCAGTTCTTCTCGATCCAGTTTTCCGGGGACGTCACAACCCCGTGGCGGGCGAAAATCGCGTCTATTTCCTGCATATCCGCGTCGGCAATCGACCAGCCGATCGCGCCGACGTTGTCGTTCACTTCGCTTTCATTGCGGCACCCGACCGGCGCCGTGCTGATCACCGGATTGGACAGCGTCCAGCGCAATGCGAACTGCGGCAGCGATTTGCCGTACCGCATTGCCATCGGCTTCAAATCGACGTCGCCTTTCAACAGCCGCTGCACCACGGTCCGATTCAGAATCTCATTGGTGCCATCGGCCACATTCACGATTCGCAGCGAATGCCATGCATGGTAGAGCCCGAGCAAGTTGGTGAACCCGATCGCGCCCTGCGTCTGAATCGAGCGATCGACCGCGCGAAATCCGGCCTGCACCGAATAGGCCTTGGTCATCGAGAGTTCTTTCACCGCCTGCTGACCCTTGTCGAGCAAGGCGGCGGCATTGAGTCCCATCAGATGGGCCGCGTGCATCTCGGCCACCGATTCGGCCAGCGGAAAGGTCACGCCCTGGTAATCCGAAATCGGCCGGCCGAAGGTCTCGCGCACCTTCGAGTATTCGAGTGCGCGCTCCAGCGCCCATCTGCCGTAACCCACCGCGCGAGCGGAATTGTAGATACGCCCCAGAGATACACCGTACAGGGCCGCATCGAATCCGTGATCGAGCTCGCCGACCAGCTGCCACGGTTCGACCAAGACCTCGTCGAGCCGCAGTTCTGCTTCGTCGCCGCCGATATGGCCAAACAGCCGAACCACTCGTTGGACTTCAAAGCCGTGCGAGTTGGTCGGAACCAGGAACGCGGAGATTCCGCCCTTGCGCGCCGATGCGAGTGAGGGATTCGTGACTGCGAACACGATGCAGTAGTCGGCAATCGGAGCGTTGGTCGTCCAGATCTTCCGCCTGGAGATTTTCCATCCATCTCCGTCCGGAACGGCGCGCGTGGCGAGCGCCGCCGCGTCCGATCCAGCACCCGGTTCCGATAAGCCGAAGCACATGGACGTTTCGCCGGCATTCATGGGCTCGAGGATCCTTTTGCGTGCTTCGTCCGTGATTCGTTCGAGGAGTCGGCTGGGGCCGAATGCCCAATGGCTGATAACGTACAGCATCAGCCAATTTTGCGGACCGCACAGCCGGAACAAATGTTCCCATCCTGCGTAGTACGCCAGATGACCAAGGCCGCCGCCTCCCAATGCTTCGGGCACACACATCGTATAAAAGCCGGCGCGCGAGGCGGCGCACCGCACCTCGCGGATCAGGGCGACGGCTTCATCGGAGAAACGTCCGTCGTCGCGATAGAGCTTGCGTTGATCCTCGAGCAACGCGCGATGTTTCTCGTGACGCGGAAATATCTCGGCGCGCACAAAGGCGGTCAGTCCGTCGCAGGCCTGGCGAATCTCGGGCGGGAGCTCAAAAGCAATTGCACTCATGTGAAGCTCAGCGGGTCCCGTTTACAACGTGGTGATAGGCCAATTTGCGCCTCATTAGCGCCGGTCGATGACGACGCGCTCTTTCGCAATCCACATCGAGGAGTTTTTGAAATCGATGAAATTTGCTTCATCCTCGACCGCGAGCTGTCCAGCGCGTTTAGCCTCCGGCGTTCCTGCAGCCGCCCCTGATTCGGCGCGATCGATCCAGGCTTCCGCATGACCGGTGTACGGCGGAACCTTCGTTCCGCGGGCAGCGCGAAGTTGTTGCTCGATGGGATCCTCGAATCTGTGGACCTGGAAGTATTTCTTCAGATGGGAGCCTCCCGCAAGCCCGCGAATAATCGGCCCGTGATTGGTTCGCCAGTAGAGCTGCGCCTGCTCCAGCGTCTGGTTGAGCGGATGACGTAGCGGAAAGAAAACCTTCACCAGTCCGCTGCTCGGCCGCGCAACGATGTCCTCGGAGGGATTGATTTGCGGATACTCGTAAGCGAGCCAGAGCGGTGAATTCGGCAGGTCGATGAACTTCGCTTCGTCTTCGACCAGCTCTGTCTGACGCGAGGAATAGCGCCATGTCAGCAATGTCAAATGGGCTTCCCGCCCGTTTGATCGGCTGCAGATTGGCAAGCACCTGCTCCATGATTTTTTCACCGCCGGGCGTAGTGCCGTATAGAATCGGCGTGTTAATAGCGCCAGGACAAATGCAGTTTACGCGGATCTTGTCCCGACCCAGCTGGATTGCAGCCGAGCGGGTTATGTTGACTACGGCGGCTTTGGCACCCGAATATGCGTGAATACCGTCATAGCCTTGCAGACCGGCCAGCGATGCGGTCGAAATGATCGATCCGCCGCCGTGTTTGCGCATGATCGGAACCGAGTGTTTGATGCCGAGGAAAACGCCACGGACCAAAACCGCAAAGGTCTTATCCTCAACCGTAATGTTTTCTATAGGTCCAATCGCGCCGCCAAGACCCGCGTTGTTATAGGTGATGTCCAGGCGGCCGAACTCCTTGACCGCGCAATCGATCATCGCCTTGAACCTGCTCCTCAGCGCTGACGTCGGCCTTTTGAAAAACCGCGTTGCCTCCATTTTCCTTGCATTCGCGGAATGCGGCCGGCCGCGCCGGTTCGGGTCGTGAAGAATCGGGCATCTTCATAGCGACGATCGGAAGTGAATACTAGTGAACACGAGAATTGAAGGCCATCCTTGAGATGTTTTGCGTTCCCTACAAATGGTCACGAAGTGGCGCACGCGCGCCCGATACATCAGGGATCGGGTTGCCGGATGGACGGCAGTCTGATGCGAAACTGCGTCTGATCAAGGAAAATACAGGGAATATCTTCCATATCGGCTTTAATTCGAGTTCTGCGCGGGTAGAAACCACCGTCGCTAAAATTCGGAACAGGGAATTAATTCTAGCGAACAGGGAAGTTCCTGACGATATCAGGGAATTAAACGAAGCCATCAGGGTATTGGTCCAAAAGGTACCCCGTTTAGGTCTTCATCCGTGAGATGCACAGCTCTAATTCTCCAGACGGCATTGGCTGGAGGTGGCCTTGATAGTATGCCAGCTCTGCTCACGGCGGCGCGTGGATCACGAACTTCGTCTTCACGTTGCATTGACCCAGTTAGACGCGGGCGCAGTATCTGGTAACCGTGTAGGTCTTGGCCCAAAAACCGCCGAGGCCCGGCTGCTCGGAGTCGATCGGTAGAAGACCATTTCCAAGATTGTTCTCTCGATTAGGCAAAGTTGTGGTAAGGGGAATATACGCGCGCAGCGCATGATGGCTACTGTCTTTCTCTCATGACCATTAACGGTGAAAGGACTTTCAATGAGCAGCAACCGACCAAGTGTGCGCGCGATTCTCGACCGGACTAAGCAAGCCGGCCGGACTTCTCTCCACGCCGCCGAGTGCGCCGAACTCTGCCGCGCCTATGACATATCGATACCGTCCCAGGCGCTGGCATCGTCGGCGAGCCAGGCGGTGAAATTTGCCGGCGAAATTGGATACCCGCTGGCAATGAAGATCGCCTCGCCCGACATTTTGCACAAGACTGAAGCCAACGGAATCATCCTGAACGTGATCGACTCGGCCGAAGTCGAGACTGCATTTCGTCATCTGCTGGCGCGCGCGAAAGCTTACAATGCGGACGCCCGAATCGACGGCGTTCTAATTCAGAAGATGGCTGTTCCGGGTGTCGAATTGATCGTCGGCGCATCGACCGATCCGAGCTTCGGCAAGGTCGTGGCAGTCGGGGTCGGCGGAGTCATGGTCGAGGTGCTGAACGACATCACGTTTCATCTCGCGCCTGTCAGTGTGGACGAGGCGCGCGCGATGGTCGCTGCGATTCGCAGCCAGCAATTTCTGAATGGCGTGCGAGGCGGCCAGGCGGTCAATCGCGAGGCGCTCGCCTCGCTTATTTGCGCCGTGTCGCGGCTGGTCGATGACTTTCCGGAGATAGCAGAAATCGATCTGAATCCCGTATTCGCATCCCCCGATGGAGCAGTGGCCGCTGACGTGCGGATCGTGCTGGACTTCGAGCCTCCACCAGAACGCTTTCGTCCGTCGCGCGACCAAATTCTAATAGCGATGAATCGCATAATGCGGCCCGAGTCGGTAGCGATCATCGGCGCGTCAGCCGAGGACGGCAAAATCGGAAATTCGGTCCTGAAGAACCTGATCAACGGCGGCTACCGGGGTCGTATCGTGCCGATTCACCCGAGCCTCGACTCGGTGCTAGGCCTCAAAGCGTATCGCAGCCTGCTCGACGTTCCGGACCCGGTGGACGTCGCGGTATTCGCGATTCCGGCGCGGCTGGTCGCGCAGGTACTGCACGATTGTGGCGCCCGGAAGGTCGCAGGCGCGGTGTTGATTCCCTCAGGCTTCGCGGAGACCGGCAACGTTGACCTGCAGAACGAAGTGCTCGCGGTCGCGCGCCAGCATGACATTCGACTGATGGGGCCGAACATCTACGGCTTCTACTATACGCCGCAAAATCTGTGCGCCACCTTCTGCACTCCCTACGACGTCAAAGGAAAGGTTGCGCTATCGTCGCAGAGCGGAGGAGTCGGCATGGCAATCCTCGGCTTCAGCCGTTCGACGAAGATGGGTGTTTCCGCAATCGTCGGTCTCGGCAACAAGGCTGACATCGATGAAGACGATTTGCTGACTTTCTTTGAAGAAGACCCCGACACCCAAGTGATCGCCATGCACGTCGAAGACCTGAAGGATGGACGATCTTTTGCCGAAGTGGCGAAAAGAGTGTCGGCGCGCAAGCCGGTTATCATGCTCAAAGCTGGGCGAACTGCCGCCGGTGCGCGCGCGGCCCGCTCTCATACCGCGGCGCTGGCCGGCAATGATCGAATCTACGATGACGTGTTGCGCCATTGCGGAGTGGTGCGCGCATACAGTCTGAACGACATGCTCGAATTCGCACGATGCCTGCCGATGATACCCACGCCGCGCGGCGAGAACGTGCTCATTATTACGGGTGCCGGAGGTTCCGGCGTGCTGCTCGCGGATGCTTGTGTCGAATTTGGATTGAAGCTGATGACGATGCCGCCGGATCTCGATCAGGCGTTTCGCAAATTCATTCCGCCCTTCGGCGCGGCGGGCAATCCAGTCGACATCACCGGTGGAGAACCACCTACGACCTATCAAAATACGATCCAACTGGGCCTGCAGGATTCCCGCGTTCATTCGCTCGTGCTCGGCTACTGGCACACGATCATCACGCCGCCGTTGGTTTTTGCGAAGCTGACGGCTGAAGTCGTGGAGGCGGAGCGGCGCAAGGGCAATCACAAGCCGATCGTTGCTTCGCTGGTCGGCGACGTCGAGGTCGAAGAAGCGTGCGCGTATCTATTCGATCGGCAAATTCCGGCCTATCCCTACACGACCGAGAAACCGGTCGCCGTCCTAGGCGCCAAGTACCGATGGGCGCGTAACAATGGGCTGCTTGCCAACTGACCATCCGCACCACTTGTGGCGGCAGTGACGCGAAGTATCAGATCGATAGGTTGTAGACCCGCCGCACGTTGTCGCCGAGCACGTCGCGCCGCCGCTGCGGATCGCTAATCTTGTTCCCAAACTCCTCGAGCTCCTTGATATAATTTCCGGTGTGATCGGGATGTGGAAAATCGGTCGCCCAGAAGAAGCGATCGCTGCCGCAGAGATCGACCATCGCGGGCAATGATTTTTCGTCGGGATCGGCGGAGACCCAGACGTTGCGGCGAAAGTAGAAACTGGGCTTCTCCTTGAGCGGCACCCCGCGTCCCATCACGCTGTCGTAAACCGCATCCATCCGATCGAGCCAGTACTGCACCCAGCCGGCGCCGACTTCGAGAATCACGATCTTGAGCTTGGGGAACTTGTCGAAGGTACCATACGCCATGAAACTCGCGAGCGCATGGCGAATCGCGTCGGACGCGGTCACGTTGAGGAACCAGGTCTGCTTCCGTACGTATTCTTTGTCGTAGCGGCCCGGCCAGCACCACTGTGGTTCGAGCGAAACGTGGATGCCGAGCGGCACGTCCAGCTCTTGCGCCTTGGCGAAGAGGACATCGTGATCGTTGTGGCCGTGGGGCTTCCGGCTCGTGGTGAACTGCACCACCCATCCGCCTTTGTGGCCGGCCTTAACCGCGCGTTCGAGTTCGGCGGCAGCGGCAACAGGATCGCTCAGCGACAGATGCGCCACGGGAATCAGTCGGCCGCCGCTATCTGCGGACCAGTCGGTGACCCAGCGGTTATACGCCCGGCACATCGCCTGCGAGTATTCGACATCGTCGGTGTCGGTTTCCCAGGTTAGATCGAGGCTGGGATAGATGATTGCGGCGTCCAGTCCCTCTTTGTCGAGTCGGGTGATACGGTCCTTGGCGTCGCACGCCCCCAGCGGGACCTTCTCGCCGTATTTGATCCGGCGATCGAAATTTCCGGAATTGCGAGTGACCTGGCCCATCTGCGCGACGCCGCCGAAGTTTCCGCCCCGATTTACCCGCGACGGCACACCATTGACTTCCAGGTACTCGAGTCCTTCGTCGTCTTCTTTCATCCGGATCGCGTTGGCTCGGTATTTGGCCTCGCAGTATTGCTCCCAGCATTTGGCCGATTCCAGGATGTGGCCGTCGGCGTCCACTGCGCCCGGATATTTCAGCTTGTGGATCTTCTCTTCGGTCTGCGCCATTTTATGTTGCCTCGATTCAATTTGTGAATTTAGGTAATCGGGCCAGCACACGTCCTCTCTTATCAAAGAATTCTCGCGAAGTCGCACTTGACATTGAACCCGAGCAAAGGGATCAAGTAAATTCCGCAGAGGAGGGCAATCAATGGAATTCGGAATTTCGTATCCAGCTCGACCAGACGCGTGGAAAGATCTCGTGGTCGCCGAGGAAAACGGCTTCACGCACGCCTGGTTCTATGACTCGCAGATGCTCTATAGCGACGTCTACGTCTGTATGGCGATGGCGGCGGAACGTACCAAGCGGATCAAGCTCGCGACCGGCGTCGCGATTCCGTCAAATCGCATCGAGCCGGTGACGGCGCATTCAATCGCTACCATCAACCTGCTCGCGCCCGGGCGGACAATTCTTGGCGTCGGCACGGGCTTCACCGGGCGCAACACGATGGGATTGCCGCCGGTGCCGCTAGAACGGCTGCGGTCCTATGTCGAGACGGTGCGTAAACTCCTGCGCGGCGAGGAGGTGCTCTATCGCGAAGGCAAACGTGAGCGCTGGATTCGCTTCCTGCATCAGGACCACGGCTACATCAATTTGAAGGACCCGATTCCCATTCACATCGCTGCTGACGGCGAGAAGGCCTTGGAGCTGGCAGGAGAGATCGGCGACGGATGGATGACCGTGATGGCGGACGCAGCGCGTTTTCGGCACAAGTTCGACGCCGTGAAAAAGGGCGCCGCACGTGCTGGACGATCGGTCGCGAAGTTGCCGACGACGATGCTCACCACCGGATGTGTCTTGCGCGATGGCGAATCGATCACCTCGCCCCGCGTGATCGGACGCGTTGGCCCGGTCGCTATCGTGATGATGCACTCGCTGTGGGAGCAATCCGCGGTCAGTGCCGGTTTGCAGGGGCCGCTGCTCAAGTTGTGGGAACGCTATCGCGACGACTACGTGGCCAACATGAAGACGCCCGCCGATCGACGCTATCTCGAGATACACGAAGGGCACCTCATCTATATGCGGCCGGGCGAAGAAAAGTTCATCGACGAGAATCTCGTGGGGATGACCCTGACCGGGCGCGGCGAGGACATCATAGCGCGACTGAAATCGCTGGAAGCCGAAGGGCTAAAACAGATCGCAATTCAGGTGGTGAACGATGGGCGCGAGATGATCGAGGAATTCGGCCGCGAGGTAATCGCGAAGTACTAGCCATCGCCATGCGTGACTATTTCAGAAAGTCTGCCGTCTTTCCTCCCAATACCCTGGTCCTCAGTGCCGCAACTTCTCAAAAGCCCGATTAAGAAAGTCCGACGAACACACCGATTCGCAGCGAGTCGATTGATCTACGCAGACCTCTCTGTGGATTAAAGTCTGTCGTCTCAGCAGCGCTACAGCTTCGTATAGGAATTTGAGACGATTTCGTAACCGGAAGAGGGATGAACGACGATGAGCAACGATATCCAACCCTTTCGCATCGCGGCGACGGACGCCCAACTCGATGATCTGAAGCTCCGATTGCGTCACACGCGCTGGCCTGAGCGTGAGTGCGTCGATGACTGGTCGCAAGGAATGCCGCTCGCCTACGCGCAAGAGGTCGTCGCGTATTGGCTCGAGAGATACGACTGGCGGGCGCGAGAGGCAGGTCTCAACCGCTTCGCACAGTTCAAGACCACCATTGACGAGCTTGGAATACACTTTATCCACGTTCGTTCGCCACACGCTGACGCGCTCCCGCTGGTGATCACGCACGGATGGCCGGGATCGATAGTCGAGTTCCACAAGGTAATCGAGCCGCTCACCAATCCGACCGCTCATGGTGGCGATGCCGCCGACGCTTTTCACGTCGTCTGCCCTTCGCTTCCTGGTTTCGGATTCTCGGACAAGCCCACGCGCAACGGCTGGAGTGTGCAGCGTATAGCGCGAGCCTGGGCGGAACTGATGCCGCGGCTTGGCTACAAACGCTACGCGGCTCAGGGCGGCGATTGGGGCTCGATGGTTACGACCGCTATCGGAATCCAGGACCCTGGCAACTGCGTCGGCATTCACCTGAATATGCCGATCGCATTGCCCGATCCGGCGACCATGAATGATCTCACCGAAAATGAGAAGTCGGCCATCGCCGGGATGCAGCATTACAACGACTGGGATTCGGGCTACTCGAAACAGCAGAGTACACGGCCGCAAACGGTCGGATACGGGCTCACCGATTCGCCGGCCGGGCAACTTACCTGGATACTGGAAAAGTTCTGGTCGTGGACCGACTGCGACGGCCATCCGGAGAACGTGCTGACGCGCGACGAATTGCTCGACAACGCGATGCTGTACTGGCTGCCTGCAACGGCCGCGTCTTCCGCTCGCCTTTATTGGGAGAGTTTTCGCGTTCCGATGACGGATCCGGTGACAGTGCCGGTGGGATGCTCAATTTTTCCCAAAGAGATATTCCGCACGTCCAGGCGATGGGCCGAGAAGAGATTCGCTAACCTCGTATTCTTCAAGGAGCTCACCAAGGGTGGCCACTTCGCGGCATTCGAGCAGCCCGAGACATTCATCCAAGAGGTGCGCGATTGCTTCAGGCTGATGCGATGATAATCAGCCCGGATGCGCTCACTTCATGGTGGTGACGTCGAGGTTGCTGTTCCGTCCTTCGGTCAGGTACGGGAAGCGCGCGACCGTTGTGCGGACGTTCTTGATCTTGCCGCCGTGGTCGCCCCACTGAACGATTACTTCGGTTCCGATCTTCGAAGCGTCCACGTCGACGCAGCCCATCGATAGCACTTCACGGAAGTAGTAGCTGTAGTTCGTACCGGACGCTATGCCGACTGGCCGGCCCTCTTTCAGGATGTAATCGGCGTGCGCCTGCGGCCACACGTTCGGCGCGTAAGGAAGATCGAGAGTCTTGTATTCCTCGCCGGGACGGAGCAACGAGGCGTAAATGTCGATCACGTCTTCAGGATTCCAGCGCAGCGTGACCACGGTTCGCTTCGGATGGGCAACTTCGGCCTCGAGCGCGGCACGACCGACGAAGTCGTGATCGAACCGGCACATGCGGTGCCAGCCGACCTCGACGGGAGTGCGATAGCGCGCGCGCAAGTTGGCGGGATCGACGCTGCCCGAGATCTTGAAGAACTGGCCGATGAACGCCCTCGCCATTTCATCGGGCATGCCTGGGACGGGAATGAAGGTCCAGGTGATCTGGGGAAAACCGCCTTCGACGTGATTCACCAGATATGTTCCCCAGCCCAACCGCTCGATGCCGAACTCGCTGCCTGCGCGGTATACCGCGTCGTAGATCTTCGGGCCGTCTTCGATGGGACCGTGCAGCTCGTATGCGAGGTTGCCGCTCATGCCGATACGCGCGACCTCGACCTTCGTGCCGTCGATGCGGCTTTGCCGGAAGCGTAGAAAGCCGATGTCCCTGAGGCTCTCGCCCGTCACCTTCTCGAGCGTCTTCAGCGACGTTGGTCCGGCGATCTGGAACAGATAGTCGTTGCGCCTCTGCGCTTCGACCCTATAGGAGGTTCCGGCGAGTCTCTGGAGCGGCCAAGGCGGCGCTGCGAAGAGCTCGAACTCGTCTTCGGCTTTGCGTTCAGTGATGCCGTGGCAACCGATCAGGCCGTCCTCGTTGCACATAACGGCGTGCTTCATGCTGCCGACGGGGAACTTGGCGAAGCTGTTGATGCAGAGGCTCTCGAGAAATCTCTCAGCATCGGGTCCCTTCAGAGAGAGTGGTCCGGTGCCGGACAGACCTGCGTGGATATAGCATCCCGTCTTCCAGGACATGCTCTCGGCCTTCTAGCCGCTGAACTGCCATGCCCGAACCGATGGGACGCCGGCGGATTCGATCGCTTGATAGAGCACGGTCCTTGTAGAAGGGCATTGCCACGGGTGCGGTGAACGTCGAGTCCGTCATGGTTATTCCCCTGCTGAGCGGACCGCCTAGCCAGTGGTTCGCCTTCGCTTCAATGTCGTCGCCGTCGCGCCTCATGATGCCGATTATGCGCGTGGATTCGACGATCGTGCTTCTGGATTCAGCTGACCGATCGTCTAATACAGAGGTCCAACCAATTGCGTCAACAGACGGCGGCAACGTTAGAACGCGGCCTGTGAGTCAATTGGGTGGATTGCCGACGTATTATTCCTCGAGGATGTCGGCGCTACCTAGCGCGAGGAGAAGAGGCTTCTTCTGGAAATGTTACGCGACACCGCTCCGGTCACAAGGGCCGGTCTGCGTGTCCATTTGCTAAAACCGGCTGACATCCGGGCGCAATGACGACTATCTCGGGAAGCGCGACGGGCGTGAACTGCTCCACGTATACCCTCTCCGGTGCGGGAATCGAGTCGCGGTCTGTTATGGTCAATGACTACGGCAAACGCACAAGGAGCAAGGAAATGGCAGGTCGAGTTTCAGGCAAAGTGGCGCTAATCACGGGCGGCGGTTCCGGCATTGGCCGGGCTACCGCGATCGTGTTCGGACGTGAAGGGGCGAAAGTCGCGATCGCCGACTACAATCGCGATGGCGGCGAGCAGACGGTCAAAATGATCAAGGATGCGGGCGGCGAGGCGCTATTCATCGAAGCCAATGTCGCGGTCGCCAGGCAGGTCGAAGCGATGGTCGCCAAGACCGTCGAGACTTACGGGCGGCTCGACTGCGCCTTCAACAACGCCGGCATCGAGGGCGAGATGGGACGCGGCGGATCGAACAACATCGCTGATTGCAGCGAGGAAAATTGGGCGCGGATCATGGCGGTAAACCTGACCGGGGTATTTCTGTGCATGAAGTATGAGATACCGCAGATGCTCAAACACGGCGCCGGCAGTATCGTCAATACTGCATCCGCGGCGGGCCTGATCGGCCTGCCTGGCGGGACAGCATATGTAGCCAGCAAGCATGGCGTGGCAGGGCTCACGAAATCGGCGGCGCTCGAATACGCCAAGTCCGGCATCCGAATCAACGCCGTATGCCCAGGGTTCATCCGCACCGCGATGGTGGAGCGCACGATCGACGGCGGCGCGATTAGCGAAGAGGCGATGATCGCCGCCGAACCCATCGGGCGAATCGGGAAGCCAGAAGAGATCGCCAGCGTCGTGTTGTTTCTGTGCTCCGATGACGCCTCGTTCGTGACAGGACTACCGATGCCGGTGGACGGCGGCTACGTCGCTCAATAGGGACACAGGAAGTCGAGCGAATCTGATTTCCGCCAATCGGATCTGTTGATTGAACGATGCTCGAGATTTTGGTCATTTCGGGAAGCTTGAGCCGGAGTTCATCCAACACCGCATTGCTACGCGCAGCATCCCGCATCGGACGCGAGCTGACCGCAATCGAAGTGTACGAAAGCATGGCCGAGCTTCCTCTGTTCAACGTCGATCTGGACATTGACCCGGCACCTGATGCAGTGACGTATTTCCGCGCTCGCCTATCCAGCAGCGATGGCGTTTTGATTTCGAGTCCCGAGTATGCGCACGGAATTTCGGGCGTGCTGAAGAACGCCCTGGATTGGACGGTTTCGAGCGGAGATTTCTACGAAAAGCCTGTGGCCGTATTCTACGCTTCGCCGCGGGCATCGCTTGCGCAAGCGTCTCTGATCGAAATCCTGAAGACCATGGGGGCAAGGATTGTGGAAGGTCGGGCTCGGGTATGGAGTTGCTCGAAGGGGTTTTAGGCCCGCCGCGAGAGCCTTCGGGCAATTAAAGTTTTTGAAATTTGACGTCTTCCGTGGACAACGGTTGACGGTGAGAAGCCGGTCGAGGATGCAATACGGCGCTATCCCGGACGCGTCCACGGCGTGATCTTCACTCCGCAGTCGAAGCTGACGGTCGCGAGTCTCGGCAAAGCGCGGTTCGAGGATCGCCGAGTTCGCATTCCGGCCGGCGACTTGGCTCTCCGCGGAGATCTGCACAAGCCCAAGAAGGTGGTTGGACCGACCGGAATCCCGCGACTCATCGCGGAGAGCGACGGCGCCGGCCACGCAGACCGCTTCTGGGCGGCGATGCTCGGTATCGCCGCCGCCGATCCGGGCAAGTATCCCGAACCCGAAATTTTCATACCCAACGACGATAACGACTACGGGTAGTAGACGACGCCCCAAGGCAAACGCGTCGATGCGGATCCTGCCGTTAATGGCCGTTCCGGTCGAACGAATGGATTGGATCGGAGATGAGGAGGGAGGAGACGATGAGGAACAGCCGATCACGGATACATCGAAACCAGAGTGTCGCCGACATTGAGCGCGACCAAATCAAGGTAAGTTACCTGCCGATTGCTCAACTCGAACTCAACCCTCGAAACCCACGCTTTCATAGTCCGCGTCAGATTCGTCAGATCGCGCGCAGTATCGAAGCTTTCGGCTTCAACGTGCCTGTGCTCATCGATTCGAAGCGCGAGGTAATCGCGGGCCATGGTCGCGTCCTGGCTTGCAAGCTCCTGGGCCGGACTGAAGTACCGACTATCAGTCTGCAGCACCTGAGCGAGGCTCAGGCCAAAGCCTTCATGATCGCCGACAATCGGCTGACAGAGAATTCCGTTTGGGATGATCGATTGCTCGCCGAACAGCTAAAGGAGTTGTCGGTTCTCGATTTGGACTTCAGCCTGGAAGCGACCGGCTTTGAGATGGGCGAGATCGATCTGCGGATCGAAGGACTCGATTCCCCGAATGAAGCTGACGAAGCCGATGACTTGTCGGAGCTACCCGCCGGGCCGCCGGTAACCCGCGTCGGGGACCTGTGGTTGCTCGGCGAGCACCGGGTCTTTTGCGGGAGTGCGCTCGATGCCCAAGCCTATGCTGCGCTCATGGGTGCCGAACGCGCCGACCTCGTATTCACCGACCCGCCATATAACGTCCTGATCGCTGGAAACGTGAGCGGACTCGGTGCCGTCCGCCACCGCGAGTTTGAGATGGCGTCGGGCGAGATGAGCGAGGCCGAGTTCACCAATTTCCTGACGCATGCGCTTTCGCTTCTCGCCAGGTATTCGGCGCGCGGTTCGCTGCACTTCGTCTGCATGGACTGGCGGCACATTACTCCACTATATCCGATCGAGTTGAAAACTCCGCATTTTCCCGCAACCTGCTAGGAGTCGATTGACAGCTGCGATCGGGGCGATTGGAAGGCGAAGAGTAACGGCTAAATCACGGCAAGAGAAGGCGAGACCTAGACGGTCCGGCAAGTGGCAATCGCCCACGAACCCGGCAATCACGCGGACATAGCTAGTTCCGTGGAGAACCCACTGATCTACTGCTCATGGCCAAGAGCACAGTCAATTCGAATTCTTCGGCGACTTTGGCACTGCGCCGCGAATTTAGCCGAATCTGGGTGGGTACCGTCGTTCGAAATCCGCCGCGCAAGGACTGGCTGCGCGCCGCGAAACGAGCGATGTGTGTCTCTATCCGCTAAGGAGGGGACAGATATGAACCAGGGAATTTTCGGCGGCGAAACCGCACAGGTCTCAAACCAAATCGCGGCCCTGTTCGATCTGAGGGTAAGCGAACTAAAAGACCGATGGCGATCCGTTTACGGCACGGAACCTCCTCCGCGCAGCAGTCGGAAATTGCTCATTTCTGCAATTGCATACCGTATGCAGGAGCGAGCGTTTGGTGGTCTCAAGCCGTCCGTCCGCCGCCTGCTCGAACGTGTGTCTAACGAGGCGAGCGACCACCGAATTTCGCGCACCCCGACAGTTACAAGAGCCTCTACCGGCACGGTTCTGATCCGCGATTGGCAGGGCAAGAGTCACCACGTCACGGTGCTCGACCGAGGAGTTCTGTATCGCAAAAAGAACTACCGTTCGCTTTCACAAGTTGCCCGCGTCATCACCGGCTGCAGGTGGTCGGGACCTCTCTTTTTCGGTTTGAGAGGTCGCTCGAAGGAGGGGACTCATGGAACGCGCTAAATCTCCTGTTCAACAATGCGCGGTGTATACCCGGAAATCTTCCGAGGAGGGTCTCGAGCAGGATTTCAATTCGCTGCAGGCTCAGCGCGAAGCCTGTGAAGCTTTCATCAAGAGTCAGGCGGGCGAGGGATGGCGTCTGGTCAAGACCGCATACGATGACGGCGGAATTTCTGGCGGCACTATGGAGCGCCCGGCTTTGCAGCACCTGTTGTCCGATATCGACGAAGGCAGAATCGACGTAGTAGTTGTGTACAAGGTAGATCGGCTAACCCGCTCGCTGACGGACTTCGCCAAAATGGTCGAGATCTTCGATGCTCACCACGTTTCGTTCGTCTCGATCACCCAGCAGTTCAATACGACCACGTCGATGGGGCGTCTCACACTGAATGTCCTGCTCTCGTTTGCGCAATTTGAGCGAGAGGTAACTGGCGAGCGGATCCGCGACAAGATTGCGGCCTCGAAGAAGAAGGGGATGTGGATGGGAGGCTTCTGCTCTCTCGGCTACGACGTCCGCGACCGGCGGCTGGTGGTCAATCAAGTAGAATCGAAGCTCGTCGGGAACATCTATAAACGGTACCTCGAACTGGGCAGTGTCCGTCTTCTGAAACACGATCTGGATCGGCGCGGTATCGTTTCGAAGATTCGCGTATCGAAGAGCGGCTCAAGTTCGGGAGGCAGATCTTTCTCGCGCGGTGCGCTCTACGAGCTGCTTGCGAACCCGATCTACATCGGCGAGATTCGCCACAAAAAGGTTCGTCACCCTGGGCAACACGAGGCCATCGTGGATCGACAGACCTGGGAGAAGGTGCAGAGGCGCCTCCGCGACCAAACTGCGCGAGACGGCACGCCGCAGATCAAGGCTGCTGGTAACGTCTTAACCGGCAGGTTGTTCGATGAGAAAGGCAAACCGCTGTATTCGACAGGAGCGAAGGGCCGGCACGGTGGCCGTTACCGGTATTATGTTTCTCGCGAGCTGGTCAGAGGCGGACGGTCCTCGGTAGGAAAAGAGAAGAGTTGGCGATTGGCTGCACCGGAGCTGGAACAAAGCGTTGTAGTTTCGGTTTGCCGCATCCTCAACGACCATGCAGCCATCGCGACCACGCTGCAGGAGGCCGGCGTATCTTCAACCGAGATTGATTCTGTCCTCAAAGCAACCGAAGCCAAGAGCGTGTGGCTGGAGTCAGGCCCTCAGGCGGCTTCCACCGTCGCTGAACTCGTTAAGCGAGTGGATCTTAGAAAAAACGGCATTGAAATATCGATGAATCTCGAACCGTTGCTCCCACCCGAATCAATGGTCAGACGAGCGCCACTGTTGACGTTCAGCCGATTCGTGCCGCTCCAGATGAAGCGGCGCGGAGTCGCGATGCGGCTGGTGATTGGCGGCGGTGTCTCGACCCGGAAGACCGATCCGACCCTCCTCAAAGCGGTCGCACGCGCACACAAGTGGTTCAACGAGCTGGCATCGGGTCGGGCCGCGTTCACTCGCGAGATAGCAGCGCGAGAAGGGGTGAACGAACGCTTCGTACGGCGTCTCATCCCCCTGGCGTTTCTTTCGCCGACGATTGTTCAGGCCATCGCTTATGGTCGCCATCCGGCAGATTTAACTGGTGAGGCGCTCAGTCGCGGCATTAATATCCCGGTCGAGTGGGACAAGCAGCGCGTGGCGCTGGCTTTCGAGTGAGCGGCATCGCGGTTACTTTGTCAGGCGTTCAAGAGAGAACGCGCGCGAGGCTGCGATCGGCAAAAAAAGGCTACGGCTGGCAAGCCTCAAATTCGGCTCTGGCACACCTCATCCGCCGGGAGGATGGGCTTTAGTTAGTATTGGTGCACGGATTCGAGATCTGCACAATTCGACTATGCTGGTTGCCTGGCAGACAGCAGGGAGGCACTGAATATGTCGTCCCGCCTGAAACGGCCGGTACGAACTCATCTGGATAAAGCCCGTGCTGCGGCGATCAGCGCGGTCGAAGTTTACAATAGGCCGGGCTCAGCCTTTCGGACGCCTCACTACCTTGTCCTTATGACGATAGCGTGGACAGCTCTTTTTCATGCGATCTTTTACAAAAACGGACAGAGACCTTGGCACCGCAAGAAGGCTGGCAAATCTTTCAGATACGTTCAGATCGACGGCGAATTCAAGCACTGGGAACTCGAGGAGTGCAGCAATCAATTCTGGCAAGATAAGAATCCACCCGAACGATCGCGGACTGGTTCTATGGCGATCGCACGGGAAGACTGGCCGATCCGTTCGGGCACTTGTGGATCGTATCGACCCATGTCGAGGACGTGTCGCCCGAAGAGATGAAGCGCCGCATGGAAGCGTTCGCACAGGAGCAGGCATCGTCGGCGTCTGCGCCGCAACCGGTGCGCGAACTCGAAACGCGGCCCGAGGGCTTCCACAGCATCACGCCTTATCTCCAGGTCGAAGGCGCCGGAGGGCTGATCGGGTTTCTCAAGAACGCGTTTGGCGCCGAGGAGATCTTCCGTGTGCCGCGTGGCGATCAGATCGCGCACGCGCAGCTTCAGATTGAAGGTTCGATGATCGAAGTGGCGGACGCGATCGACAAGTACAAGCCGAATCCAACGGCGATTTGGCTGTTCGTGCCCGACGCGGACGCGATGTATGCGCGCGCGCTCAAGGCGGGCGCCACATCGCTGCACGAACCGACCGACCAGGATTACGGCGATCGCGAGGCGAGCGTCAAAGACCCGTTCGGGAATCATTGGTACATCGCGACCCATCGCAAGGACGCCGAGCCGCTGCCCGAGGGCATGCATAACATCACGCCGTATCTGCATCCTATTGGCGCGCCAAAGGTGATCGATTTTCTGAAGAGCGCGTTCGGCGCCGAGGAAGTCTTCCGCGCGCAAGACGACGCCGGCACGGTGCATCATGCGAAGATTCGGATTGGCGATTCGATTGTTGCGATGGGCGAGGCGCACGGACCGTATCAGCCGATGCCGCCCGCGCTTCATCTGTATGTCCCCGACACCGACCTGACCTACCAGCGCGCACTGGACGCCGGCGCTATCTCGATCGATGAGCCGGTCGACCAGGGATACGGCGATCGCTACGCGGGCGTGAAGGATCCGTTCGGCAACGTATGGTACATCGCAACCCACAAGCAGACCGCCGCAGCGAACGTCAAGATGGAACAAGCCGAGGTCGCGCCTCATCAGCGCCACGGATCGATCATGCCGTTCATGTATTTCGAAGATGCGGCTGGCGCGGCGGAATTATATAAGAGGATTTTCGGCGCGACGGAGACAGAGCGCATCACACAGCCCGACGGCAAGGTCAGTCACGTCCATATCGAGATCGGCGACACGCACCTTATGTTGCGCGACGCGAACACGCCCGACCTCGCGGAGTATCGAGCAAAAGGTTATGCGACCACTCCGCGCGCGCTCGGCGGGACACCGCTGCATCTCTACGTTTACGTCGCCGATGCGGACGCCGCGTTTAGCCGCGCACTCGCCGAAGGATCGAAGATTGTCGATACCATGGAGGATAAGGACTGGGGCGATCGATGCGGCGGGGTGCAGGATCGGTTCGGCCACATCTGGTACATCGCAACTCCGCTCAAGGCCGACGGATAACGAATGAGTCTGAACGGACAACGAAGGAGATAACTATGGCAACCAACGTCAGCCCGATCCCGCCAAACGAAAGCCGCGTGGCGCCGTATCTCAGCGTCAGTAACGCGGTCGAGATGATCGGCTTCTACAAGCAGGTCTTCGGCGCGACCGAGACTCTTCGACTTGACATGCCCGACGGTCGAATCGGTCACGCGCAAATGACGATCGGCACCGGCACCATCATGCTCGCCGACGAATTCCCCGAGATGGGATTCCTCTCGCCGAAATCGATCGGCGACGCGCGCTCTCCGGTCTCGATTCACGTTTACGTCGAGGACGTCGATGCGGTCTACAAAACTGCGCTCGCGGCAGGCGCGACTTCGCTGCGTGAGCCGGCCAACCAGTTCTATGGCGACCGCAACGCGCAAGTGAAGGATCCATCGGGACATGTGTGGGACATCTCGACGCACATCGAGGACGTAACGCCCGACGAGATGAAAAAGCGGATGGCTGCGCTTGGCGACCATTGAGGTCCAGGATGGAAACCCAACAGAATTCCAATCAACTTCAGCACCGTCGCCGCTCGCCCTGTATCAGATGGCGATCGGCCACTTTATCTCCCGCGCTATTGCGCTGATTGTGAAGTTGAATATCGCCGACCTGCTCGCCGACGGTACGCGCCATTTCAGCGACCTTGCGAAGGCGTCCGAATCGCACGCACCATTCCTCAATCGCGCGATGCACTTGCTGGCCAGTGTGGGCGTTTTCGAGGAACGCGACGACGGTATGTTCCGACTGACCGCGTTCGGAGAATATCTGCGCAGAGGGTGCCAGGCTCGATGCGCGCGTCGATCCTGCTGGTCGACGGCGTCGGCATTCAGGATTCGTGGAAGGATCTTGAATACTGCGCTCGGACTGGCGAGCCGGCGTTTCGTCGCACCTATCCGGAGGCGAATCCCTTCACGCTTATCGAGAGCGACCCCGAACAGGCCAAGGTCTTTGACGACGCGATGGCGACTTTTGCGCCGGTCACTGCCGCAGCGATCGCCGCCTCGTATGACTTCTCGGCGTTCGGCAAAATCGTCGACGTCGACGGTGGCAGCGGTTCGCTGCTTCGAGTTTCGGCATATCGTTGATGACGATGTAGGGCTGATATGGGTGCAGAGCCAGATAGTTTTGATGGTAGTTTTCGGCTGGATAGAAGGCGATGAGCGGAACTACTTTGGTTACGATTGGTTTGGAAAATGAATGTTTCCGATCGAACTGCGCAATATAGTCATTTGCCATCTTCTTTTGATCGTCGTTCTCATAGAAGATCGAGGACTGATATTGAGTTCCTGAATCCGGCCCCTGTCGATTCAGCTCGGTCGGATCGTGAGCGACGAAAAAGAACACCTTCAACAGTTCGTCGTATGAGACCTTGGACGGATCATAGGTAACCTGCACCGACTCGGCATGTCCGGTCGTTTCGGTGCTATGCGCCGGAGGTGCCAATGATGTACAGACTGTTTCTGCTGGGCTCGCTTATCCATGCAGATAGGCATTCTGTGAACCGAAGGCGTTAATGCACGTCGATAAGACGTTAGATGTCAGCAACTGTCCGAATTTCATGCTTCGAGGAGGAAAACCGTGACGCTGCTCAGGATGTATGCGATTACTGCGATCGTACTGGCTCTCAAGATGTCGGCAATTTCGGTTGCGCAGGGGCGCGCCCGCGTCGCCGCTGGCATATTCGTTAACCCCGAAGACGCGAGGTTGTTCCAGGCCAATCAGGCGCCCGAAGAGGCTCCGGCGGTTCAGCGTGCGGCAAGAGCGTGGCTCAACGATCTCGAGAATATCCCGATATTCCTGATTCTCTGCTGGATTTACGTGGCAGCCGGTCTCTCCCCAACCGCATTTGTCGTTTACTGCGTCGTCTTCATGGTAGCGCGAATCGCTCACACTATTTGCTATCTCAACTCAATTCAGCCATTGCGTACAATCGTTTTTACCGTGGGCGCGCTCGACACTTTGGCGCTCATGGTCCATCTCGTCATCGAGATCGTGCTCGCTTAGGATTTCTCGGGCGTCGCACGGCCGGCGGAGTACGTATCGCGGCGGTTCAGATCGCGCGTGCCGCCGGTGATTGGGACGGTTTCCAGCGACGATAAGGCGGAAATCGTGCGAAGTTTCGGCGCGAACGAGATCATCAACAATGCGTCGCACGATTTCTCCGCCGAGGCGACGTGCATCACTAAGAACCGTGGCTCTCTTTCCTCGATTCTGCTTGGTTCGCGAGCTCCGGCACCACAAGCAAATTGGGCCGTGACCGGATCTTGTCCGTATCGATCTCGACCCGGCCGCTGGCGGCAAGTGCTAAGCGGTAGTCGCTTCCTCATTTCAGCAGCCGAACGTTATCTTGCCCCAACATGCCGGATGATAGTAGTTGCCGCCGTTCCTCCGCCCACTCCCTATTGAAAAGGAGTGGAGCCCCGCAGACGGCGCAACGAGTATCGCCGAAGCGCTTTGCTTCCCGTTTCAGCTCCCGCTGATTGTACTCCTCGAGCCAGGGCTTGACCTCGTCAGGCGTTGCCTCCACGGACTCCGCGATCGCCTCGACCGAAAGCCCTTCCTTGTTCATCGTCCAGGCCTTCTCGTGTCGATAGATCGTTAAGACAGTCAACGCCCGTTGAATATTGACCCACCTCGGCGGAGGGTCTGGAATGAACCCCATGGGTTGGACAGTTGACAACCAGGACGATGGAGGCAGTTTCCGGCGTATGGTACGAGCAGCTACCTGCTACGCTGGCGACTGCTGCAGATTTGCCGGTCTGGTCTGGACTCCGGCTCAGATGCCAGGCACGCGTCGAAGTTGGCCATAGCTAACTATGCTTTCGAATTGCTCGCGCAGCGCTTTTGCGAAACTCGGAACCCTTATCAGCACCCCGACCTCAATATTTCGTTCTTGGGCGGCCTCTGTGAAATTTGCCGAGGTGATGAAGGCTTCTTCATCATCCACGACCACGCACTTCGCATGCAGAGCAGACTTGCCTCCGGCCTCGGCTGAAAGACCGCGCGGATCGTAGAACACTTCCGGCTTTCGACTTCCCGGCCAATCGTTCTCAAGAAACGTCTTCGCGAAGCCGGCGAGTAGCTCGGCTTCGGATCTTTGATCTTGATAAGTACGTTGAATATTCAGGAACATTCGGGCGCGGAGTCCCGATATCTGATCCATTCGGTCCGCGAGCTCCTTGAAGATCACGTGACCCTGGTAGACCGCGTAGCTGGCGACTAGCACGGCCCTTTGCGCCTTCGCGAACATCCCACGCACGACTACGCCGGTTTCTCTGGTTTCGGAGCGCATGGTTTCTGGACCGCTCCAGACCAGCTCGATGTGCCTTTCCGGCGAATCGGTCCTTTCCCGTTCTGCAGTGATTGCGTCAAGCACGTACGCAATATGCGCTGCTCCCATTCCTGATCGAAACAGGTTCCCAAACTCGGCGCTGATTTCCGTGTCGTTCGGTCCGGCCAGATAGTCGCGCAATGCGATAGGGCTGTATGGTGCTGTCAAACGTCCGCTTCGAAGCGCCTCCGACAGCGCCACTATCGCCGCCGTCGAAAGCTTAGTCAGGGATGACTTCACGCAGTTTCCTCGCGAAAGAACTCGGCTCCCAATCCTTCGACAGTTGGGACAACTAGCGCTCGATCGAGATATTCGTTGCGTCGTTCGCAGGAGGTTTCGGCGATTAGCAGACATCCGTGACACGCCGCACCGTGCAGGAAGCGTTCTTCTTGCCTATTATCCGGACCGTGCTGAGCGCACACGGGATCGTTCGAGCAGAGTCGGCCGAGCTCAAGTGCGGTTCGAAGATGCTCTTCGATTCTCCGCCCCACGGCTGCGAGTCCGCCAAGCGTTCCTTCGGCATCGGGGCTCCCTGTATAGAGTAATATTCCGCTGCCAGCGTCGCTCACGTATATGCGTTCGCGAATCGAGCTGGCAGCGTATCCACACTCGAGAGACACGGCGGTGATCAGTAGATGTGCGAGCGAGTGAAGTAGAACATAAGTGGCACCCAAGAAGACGGCCTGACTCAGTGGATTCTTCCGTTGCCATGCCGTGAATCCCTGATTCAATTGCGTTTCGCGCTTTTGAACGGGAGCTAACTTTCTCCATTTCGCGATTGCATCTTGCTTCAGAACAATGAAGACACCCTCCCCGCGGTTCTCCACTGCTGGTAACCACGAAATGTCAGTGGCGAGTTCGGCGCGCCGGACACCGAGATCGAGTTCGCCGTCGATGTCCGTGATGGCGGCTTCAAAGCGTGTGAATCCCACTTGAGCGACAACTTCGCGCATACGATGGACGAGCACGACGCGCTCCACCTTCGCCATCGGTCCCTTTCGCCGTTCGTCGAGTGACACCCTCCGTGCGTAGAAGTCTCCTTCCGGCACATCACTGCCGATTTCCTGTTCTGCCGAGAGGAGCGTTTCCAATTCGACCTGTTTGATGCTCTTGGAAGGTTCGTAAACACCGCCCTTGTGTCGTTTTATTTCCTTCAGCACCGCTTCCTCAGACAGTCCCTCCAAAGCCGCCGCAACTTTCGCCTTCTTGCGTTCGCGCAAGAGATCGGCAGCATTTTCGACGTAAAGTAGAAAGTCCTCCCAGATCGGGGCGACGGCCTTCCGCACGCGTTCGTCCTGATCCGGAATCGAAATCACGCTCAGCAGCTGAGGGAAATATGAATTGCTCGCTGATCGAATCAGTAAACGGTTGGCGAGATTTGGACCATCATCGCCACCGCATTTTTCCTGAGAGGCGGGGCCAAGCCACGGCCTTTGACCCCTGCAGAAGCCAAGTGGCGTCGGACGCTCAGCCGTGCGTTGCGTATGAACAAGCGATCGCTTCTGACCGCATTCGCAGCGAATTGAGATATCTCCCAGATCGCCACTCGTCCCGATTTCATCCATCCAAAGTTGCCGTCGGCAGTCGCCTTTCGCTTCGTGGGTGAAGTCATGCCAGTTGATGTCGCCGATATGGCCGTTTGAACACGCTTGTACGAATCGAATGGGGATCACTCGATATGTTTTACGATCATTTCCGAGATATTTGCCTGATCTCAGCGCCTGGCGATGCACCATGGGTCGAGAGCGAAAGCCGTCGCGTCGTATCTCGTCTCCTTGCGCGATGAACCATTCCGGAAACTGCCATGCAGTGACTCCGGTACGCGGCGCGCTTGCGTCGCCGGAATCTATCGGCGGCGCAAACAACTTGATCGCGGGAATATTCAGGAGCGTCTGGATCTTGTTCTCAAGCCGTTCCTCATGAACCTGATGCCCGGCACCGCGCCAGTGCTCGAGGCCGCCGATGATTACCGCGTGGTCGGGCAAATCGACCATCGCTCCCGGTCCGAAGGTAGTGACGATTTGGCTCTGCCTAATCTGGCCGTGAGGTCGAGCTTGAGTCCTCATACTTCCTCACCCTCGACATCGATTCCGTCGAGTCTGCGCACCCAGAGATTCACATTGGGCTCGACATCACGCATCGATCGCTGCGCCTTGAATTTTCGCGCGCCCGGAGGTTGCCGATCAAGTTCGGGATCGAGGGGATCGAAGAGAAGAGGTGGGGCGCCTCCAACTTCCTTTTGATATTGCAGTCCGGAGCCGACGCTCTGCTTGGCGTGTGCGATCTTTTCCCACTCATCCAACAAATCGTTTACGCGCCCAGCGAGCTTGCTACGCAACTCGGTCGTATCGTCTTTGCTGTGTTTTTCGGCGCGCTCAATGATTGTCTTTGAAACCAAGTCCAATCGCGCTCTTTCCTTCAAGATTGCGATACTATTCTTCGGCGCAGTTAGCGCACCGAGTCCATGGCGCGCAAGGGACACGATCACTGCGGCCAGGCCGCGATCAATAGCGCGCGGTGAGAACGGCGTTACGCTGGTAGCCTCGACGTTACGATAAAACGACGCGTGATAGGCCTCGAATCGCTCATAGTGTGATCGATCGCGCGGCCGGTGAATATTCAAGAGCGTAACGATTAGGCCGGGATGGTTGTCGTTGCGCCCAACGCGGCTGGTCGCCTGTATATACTCCGCGGTGGTCTTCGGTTGACCGAGCACTACCATCAGACCCAGCCGTGATATATCGAGTCCGACCGAGATCATATTGGTGGCAATCGCAACGTCGACGCGTTCTTTGTCGCGGAAGGCGAGTGCAAGCCTGCGTTTGGCGTTTGCAACCTTGTCTGTGCTCTCCCGAGAGGTGAGTTCAACTACGTCTTCAGCGATCTTGCGGTCCGCGAATAGTCCTTCCTCTTCTCCTACCCGCTTACGTGACCCGTAGCTCTGAAGTCGCGAATTGACTTCGTCTTCAATAATTCTGCGGCTACCACCGAGTTCGCGCAGACTTCCGAAATACCCGAGCAACGTCATGTACGGATCGGCGGGATTCTCCAAATTGCGATCAGCGCCCTCGGCTGCGTACATTCGCTGAGCCGCGGCCAACAGCGCCAGATATGATCTGAGCAGGACAACCTTGAGACTTCGGCCCTGTGCTGCAATGCCAGCATAAAGTCGAGGGTTTCGCTCCGAAGCGGGAACTGTGAGCGCAAAGAACGAGTCGCGCCGGTCGATTCCAGGTGCTGGAAATACCTCGACGCCGGAGCGCGCAAACAACGCTCGCACCTGCGCATCTGCGCGTCGGACAGTCGCAGTCGACGCTACAATCTTGGGCCCAATTCTCCTCCCAGAGATCTCGCGCGTGCAGAGTGCGTCCACCGCGGTCTCGTACAAACCCGCCATCGTACCCAACGGACCCGAAATCAAATGAAGCTCGTCCTGGATAATCAGATCGGGAGGAAGTAAAGGTTTTTCGAGGGCCGCGCCAACGTTCGGATCGCACGGGCCATAAAACCCTTCCTTGTCGTAGCGATCCACTTTCCCGAAGAGCGCGCCGGTTTGGCCAACCCAAGGCAGCGCCGCAAATTTATCAACCGTGGCAACGATAAAGCATGGAATCCTTCGATAGATCGGCTCATCGACGGCAACGATCGGGAGCGCGCGATCTCCTTTGAATTCGCAGTCGCGATTCACACAGACGATCTTAAGATCGCGCGGCTGATCTTGGTTGGGCTTTAGGAAAAACGATCTGCGGGTGAACTTCTGTCCACACCAGGGACAATTCTCCAAAGGAATCGGCGATGGCTTGTGATCGTCGTTTTGGAAAGCGATTGTTCGGGCGCGCGCTGTATTCTGATCAGTGTCGCCCTTACGTCCCATTCGGTTCGGCGTAGCCGCCATCCCGACCCAAAGTCCAATCTCGAACGGAACAGTTCCTAGCTTGCTGACGTCTTTTTCCCGTTCCAGCTCCAGGGCGCAGATCATTGTTGCCGCTCTTCCAAGTTGCTCGAGCGTGAGCAGGCGGAGCGTGTAGCGCATCAGAACACTCACGCCTGCGGATGAAATGCCGGGATTTCGGAGCCGTCTGAGCGCGAGCGTGAATGCTGCCAGCCCCAGGCAAGCCTCGGTCTTGCCACCACCGGTGGGAAAGAACAGCAGGTCGACGAGCTGGCGATCGCTATGGAGCGGATCTGCGATCCCGGGAAGATTCATCAGGATGAAAGCGAGCTGGAATGGGCGCCATGCCGCGGTTGGCGCGCTGCGATCCCCAGCTTGAATCGCGCGTTGGTGAATCGCCTGCGCGATCGCTCGATTGGCGATTCGGAATGCGTCGAGGATCATCGGGTCCTCCAGCGCAGCAATTCCAGCTTCGATCCTGCCTTTGGCGAATTGGGCGCGACCGACTAGGTATTCGGCGACGGTCTTTCGGCGCCGGTCGGATTGAACCGCAGCGCGCTGCTTCTCGATCCACTGTCCGTATTCAGTTGGTAGTGCCGCCAGTTTCGAACGCATTGTCGAAGCATCAGACACGGTACCTAGCGCCTGCATAGAGAGTTCGACGCCCTTTGCCTCCCCTGGTTCGATTTTTTCGACCGCAGCGCAGGGTATCCATTCGGTCCTGACCTCTCGACAGTCACCGCCGGAATCGGCGGTCGCCGAGGTGGCAACGCCGTGACCGACGGCAAACTCGAAGCAATCGCGGTACTGCAAATCGGCAATCTGTTCGTCGGTGTCATCAGTCGACGCGACCAAGCCGCGCAGGTTCGGGCGCGGGACGAATGACGACTCGATCGTGAGAATAAGCCGCGCCTGGAAGATGTACGCCTCGTCCCGAGCGGCGTCAGGCTTCGGCCGGCGATAGTTGACCAGGAACACCGATACCGAACGCGTGCCTGGAGGAACCAGCTCGGGCGGCAACCCTCTGTTATCCACTGGAGGAACGTTTCGTACCGAGGTTACGAGTTTCAGGCCTTCGCTTTCAGGAACGTCTTTGCTCTGGGGTTTCTCGGAAGCTATCGGAACAGGGAATCTAAAAAGCGGAGCAGGGAATTAAATTTCCCTGATCCGCCAATGATCAGGGATCAATTTTTGCCGACAAATTGCGAAATTGCTCATCGCGCGTCAATCGACTAGGTTGGACAAGAAAACGGATTCAGCCAATCTGCACGTTGCATGTGGACCGCAGCCTGAGGGGGTAAAAGGACAATCGACGTCTTTGATCTGGATCGCGCATTGGTTCAGGATTACGAACGCTTTGCGCGGTCATTCACCCAAATACGTGCGGCTGACATTCGGGCCCAAGTTGAGGCCATTTACGCTAGTAGACGCTTTTGGCCAGAGCCTCTAGTCAGTATCAATCCTAATTTCGAGCGCGACATTGCAATCGACACACTGGTCGCGGACGGCTCTCTGCATCCGAGTACAGGCCAAGTATTTCGGATTGCTGACCAACCAATCACTCTTTATCGCCACCAGTCGCAGGCGCTCGCGAAGGCATCCGCGCGGCAGAGTTTTGTCGTCACGACTGGAACTGGATCCGGTAAATCGCTCTGCTTCTTCGTTCCCATTATCGACCTTGCGATACGAGCTAGGCTAGCCGGTGAGGCTCCACGGACGCGGGCGATCGTGATTTATCCGATGAACGCTCTCGCCAACAGCCAAATAGAAGAGCTGAGGAAGTTCGTCAATCAGTCCGATTTGCCGGAACGGCTTCGGCCAACATTCGAACGATATACCGGCCAAGAAGGGGCCGACGAGAGAGAGCGAATTCGAGAACTCTGCCCCGACATTCTATTGACCAACTTCATGATGCTGGAACTGCTGATGACGCGGCAGAACAGCCTCGATCAGGCGGTCATCAGCAACGCGAAGGACCTCGACTTTATCGTCCTCGATGAGTTGCATACCTATCGCGGCCGTCAAGGCGCCGACGTGGCAATGCTGGTTCGGCGGCTTCGGGACCGTCTGTGCCGAGATAGAGTACCGATCTGCATCGGCACATCCGCCACGATGGCAAGCGATGACGCGACCAACGATCCTGCGGCAGCGGTCGCGATCGTTGCCTCACGCCTGTTCGGAACTCAGATCACCAGCGACGCTGTAATTGGTGAGAGCCTCGAACGAGCGACCGATCCCGCGATGAACGTGAAATCGCTCGGGGGTAAGCTCGGCGCCGCGATCGACGACGAGATCCCCGTTTCTCTCTCCGACGCTGAGCTCCGGTCGCATCCGCTCGCAGTCTGGATCGAGCTCGAAATTGGGCTCGAAGATGGCCAACGCCTCCGTCGACATCCGCCCATCACCCTAAAAGGCGCAGCGCAGAAACTGGCCGCCCAGACCGGCCGCGATCCGGAGCGCTGTCAGTCGCAGATTCAGGCGATGCTGATCCTCATGAACAAGCCCGCGAGCGAGCGAGGTGGGACGAGTGATCGCGCGTTCATGGCCTTCAAACTGCATCAATTCTTTTGCGGTGCCGGTCGCCTCTACTCGACTCTTCGAGAACCCACCCGCCGCCGCGTCACACTCGATGGTCAACTTTTTGATCCGGAAGAGAAAGAAACTCGACTCTATCCGACTTTCTTCTGCCGGAACTGCGGGCAAGAGCATCATCCAATCGTTCTGAGCGACCAAGACGGGAGACGCCGAGCTCTTCCCAGGCCGATCGACGAACCGCCACTCGATAACGAAGATCGGGCCGAGCAGGCCGGCTATTTGATGCCCGAGCCGTTGGCAGACACGGAATTCACTTTCGACGGTACTCCTGAGCAATACCCCGATGATTGGATAGACCCGGCTGGCCGTATCAAGAGCAACCTGCGTCCTTTTGCCCCGCAGCCCGTAGTTATTGATGAGAGTGGTGTAATCGGCATGCGGGGGCGCAAAGCATGGTTCTTACCAGGAAAGTTCCGTTTCTGCCCCGCCTGTAAGGATCAACCCGCGGGGCAAGCGCGAGAAATCAACAAGTTGGCGGGTCTTTCGGCCGAAGGCCGAAGTTCTGCCACGACGCTCCTGGTTTCAAGTACGCTCCGCTGGATGAACGCGCCCAGCAGCGGGTTCCGCATCGACAAGCGCAAGGTGCTTGGCTTCACAGACAATCGACAGGATGCCGCACTTCAGGCGGGTCACTTCAATGATTTTCTATTCGTAGCGCAGTTGCGCGCGGCGATTCTCGCGGCCGTCATCGCTGCAGGGCCTGATGGGCTCGCAGATGACGAATTCGGTCGGAAGATCCAGGCAGCGCTAGGCTTCACGGCAGCCAATCGATCCCGCCGCAGCGAATGGATGCTTGATCCCGAGATAAAAGGGGCCGGACAAGTCGCCGCAGAACGGACACTGTCACGAGTCTTTGCCTATAGGGTCTGGGCCGATCAGCGCCGAGGCTGGCGCTTCACCAATCCCAATCTCGAAGAGTTGGGGTTAGTCCACGCTGAGTATCTTTCGCTCGACGATTTGGCAGCAGACGACAATGCATTCGTCGAGGCACCGCCGGAGCTTAAGCATGCCGACCCTGCCACGCGCAGACAGGCTCTCTTCATTCTCCTGGAGACGATGCGCCGTGGACTGGCCGTCACGGCTGATGCTCTTGACCCGACTACGGTCGAGGCCACCGCGAATGCTGCGCGCCAAAGCTTGCGTGAGCCTTGGTCAATCTCGCATCAGGAAAATCAGCGCAGTGCTTCAGCTCTCATAGTCGACGCCCCGAAAAAAGCTGATGCGGGGCTGCGAGGTGAGCCTCTGATCCTTCGGGCTGGCCCGCGCAGTAGCCTTGCGCGTCGACTGGGCCACCCAACGCTCTGGAAGAAAAGACTTGATGGTAAGACATACCTAACTGTCTTGAAGTCTCTACTCGCGGCAGCGGCTGACTACCAGTTAGTCCGCTCAGTCACAACCAGTTTTGATGTCGATGGATGGCGCCTTGCAGCCAATGCCATCCGATTGGTGAGTGGCGAGGGACGAAATGATTCGAAAGCGCCCAATCCCTATTTCGTCGATCTATATCGCGCACTAGCTAAGACCCTGTCCGAGGGCGGGGCGGGCCTGTTCGGACTAGAAAGCCGAGCCCACACAGCCCAGGTCGAGCAGACGCAACGCCAATGGCGCGAATGGCGGTTCCGCTGGGGCGATGACGACAAGCTGAAAATAGCTGAGGCTAAGGATGACATGCGCCAGGCTGGCGAGCCCGATGTCTTCCTGCCCGCTCTGTTCTGTTCACCAACGATGGAGTTAGGCGTTGATATCTCGGCACTGAACGCGGTTTATCTGCGCAACGTGCCGCCGACCCCCGCCAATTACGCGCAGCGTTCGGGCCGTGCCGGTCGGTCCGGACAGGCTGCGCTCGTCATCACATACTGTGCAGCGCAAAGCCCGCATGATCAGTACTACTTTGAGAAACCGGAGCGGATGGTCAATGGATATGTTCGGCTGCCCGCAATTGAACTTGCCAACCGCGATCTCATTGAAGCTCATCTTCACGCCGTATGGCTGGCCGAGACTGGCAAGGAATTGTCGGCTGACATCCCACATGTCCTTGATCTCGCAGATGAAGCTTTACCTGTGCAGAAAGATATCACGATGGCACTTGGCAATTCGGAAGTGTCGACGCGCGCCGTTAAGCGAATGGAGCGAATCCTCACAAGCATCAGCACCGAGCTGACACCGCAAGCCGCGCCGTGGGCATTAGATCGGGAGGTTCATCAAAACCTGCCCGAAATTCCGCTGCTGCTAGAAGTCATGCGCAAGAGAGCGAACGAACGTGTGGCAGCCGCGGCCGACCTTCCTGCCGAAGAGAATGCCGAACTGACCACCGGACGCGAGGAATTCAAAACTGCCCAGTCGGAATGGATGCGTCTCGACGGTGAGCGCATCCGCGTCGAAACGGCGATCCCGATCGAGGAACGCGTTTTGAGCGAGATCCAAGGGGAGCTGCCCGCTCTCTCATTCTCGAAAACAGAGGCGGAAAGTCCCATTTGCCCAGTATGCGAAGTACCCATCGATCGAGTGTTAGCGGAAGGATGCAAACTATCACATAAAATACCGGATATTGCCGCTTGCCAGCGGCGCTGGGCTCAGCGCCAAGCTGATTTTCAACAACAGAGTAAGCGATTGCAGAACCTCGGCCGAGAACGAACGCAGCTTATTCAGCAAACGGCGCACGCTAAGCAAAAGTTGGATCCGTTAGCGAACAGTGTCTTGGCCATAGAAAAGGCGCGCGATTTCCGAGGAGCTGCGTGGTACTCGGCGCGTAGACTCCAGGACGATATCGAACAACTCTCTGATCGGATCAGCGCCCAAGATTCGGCTACCAAAACCCCGCGCGAACTGGCTACAAAGATCGAAGCGGAACGAGTCAGGCTTACTGCCTTTCGAGACGAGCAGGCGCGAGCGTTCGGCCGATTGAGTCAGAAATTCGACTCAATTGTTCGACGCCTGCTCGGTCAAGATGCCAAAGGTAGTATCGTACTCTCCGGCGCTGGCATTGAGCTTTCGATAGACCTTGGAGGAGATCGAGCTACAGCAGCAATTGACTCGCTGAAGGTTCTGGCCTTCGACCTCGCTGCACTATGCCTCAGCATCGAAGGGGCAACGCGAGTTCCGGCTTTCTTGCTGCACGATAGCCCAAGAGAGGCCGACCTCGGTCTTAGTATCTATTATGAGTTGTTTCGAATGGTTCGAGAGCTTGAAGGGTCGGCAGAGCACCCGCTGTTTCAATACATCGTGACCACCACGACGGAGCCGCCGGATACATTCAAAACTGACCCCCGGCTTCGTCTCGTCATCCGCGGTGCGCCGGCAGAAGAGCGCTTGCTGAGGATGAATCTTTGACATGATCCAACCTGAAGACCCGCCCGGCTTCATTGTGCGCACGGAGGCGCAGAAGGCCGCATCGAACAATGGCTATCGGTTGATTCGTGGAATCGAAGGCGGCTGGTTATGCTTTGCTTCAACGACAGCAAAGGGCCAGGTCTGGATCGCCAGCGTTTCTAAGAGCGGGCCCTGGCTATTGTCCATCGGTCGTCCTGAAGTCGGTGCCGAAATCGAGCTTCCATCGACATCAGCAACTATAGGACCCGGTGCGGTCACCTTCGTTTTCGACAATCTCGAAGGGCTCTACGGTGCTCTGGACCGAGTATATCGCCTCGGCCTAAGCCTTCCCGACGTACCCTTCGCGAACTTTCGTGCTGCTGTGCAGAACCTCTCGCGCGCCACCGAAATCGAGCGGCTCGTCATACAGCGCATAGGACAGGACGTGTTTCGCCAAGCACTAATGAACTACTGGGGCGGGCGATGTCCCCTCTCAGGAATCACCGACACGGCATTGCTCCGCGCGTCACACATCGTCCCGTGGGCTGAGTGTGCAACAGACGAACAACGACTGGATGTTCATAACGGACTTCTGCTCTCCGCACTTTGGGATTCCGCATTCGATGCCGGATTAATCACATTCGAGGACGACGGCTTAGTGCTTTTTTCTCCTGAGCTGAGCGCAGAAGCATGCTCCGGGCTAGGCTTGGCCAAGGAGCCCAAGCTTAGTGGTCTCACGTCCGCTCACAGGTTAAACTTGAAATGGCATCGCGCCCGTTATGCGCCGAGAGACGGCTGGATGACGCCAACGGGCGCGACAGGTATGTAGCGATTCCGGGCCTGATTCGACTTCCGTCGCGCGCCCAGCTGGGCTTCCAAAAGGCAACGACAATGTTTGAGATCGACCGGGTCCGAATTGGTCTACCACTGCCTTAAACAAAAGGGGCCGAACCCTTTCGAGCCCCGGCCCCTCATCTCAGCTAGGGTCAAATTATTCCTTTACCTTCGCCTTCCTCGTCTGTCCGGCCGAGCCATAGCGTTTACTGAAACATTTGCGGCATCGGCGATCCCGCCGCTTGATGAAGCTCGGAGCTAGGTCGTCGCTCCCGCAATAGCGGCAAACTAACTTGTCTGATTTCGACTTGCTACTTGTCTTCTTTCGGAGAAGCTGCGCGGGCTTGGCCTTTCTCGGGGTAGCCTTCTTCCTCACCAGTTTCTTAGCGTCTCTTCGCACCGCTTCCTTCTCATCATTCCCTGCCTTGGATCGCGACCGTTCGATCAGTTGTTGATGCCCGCTTCCGTTCGCCAATTTCGCGTCTTCCATGTTCTCTAAGTCTCCTAAGCCTTAACGGCTGGCGGGATGTTTGCTCTGTTGCGAGCGTGAAGCGAGTGATTCTTGGCACTCTCTAACGTCATTCGTTCAGAAAGTAAGAAGCCGGCTATTGGCGCGGATCGAGGGCCACGATCGGGGCGATTGGAAGGCGAATGGGGGTGCAGACCAAGACCTAGTCCGTCCGCCAAGTTAAAATCGCGCACGAACCGCCAATTGTGCGGACAATAGCTAACTCCATGGAGAACCCACCGATTGGCTGCCCATGGCCAAAAGCGCAGTCAATTTGAATTCTTCGGCGACTTTCGGCACTGCGCCGCAAATTTGCCGAACCTGCGTGGGTGTTTGTCGCTCGAATCCTCCGCGCAAGGACTGGCTCCCTGCCGCGAAACGAGCAATGTGTGTCTCTGTCCGCTCGGGAGGTGGACAGAGCATGAACCACGGATTTTATGGCGGCGAAACCGCAAAGATCTCAAGCGAGATCGACGCCCTGTTCGATCTGAGGGTAAGCGAACTGAAAGTAAGATGGCGAT
This sequence comes from Candidatus Binatus sp., assembly GCF_030646925.1. Taxonomy (NCBI): domain Bacteria; phylum Candidatus Binatota; class Binatia (SeqCode); order Binatales (SeqCode); family Binataceae (SeqCode); genus Binatus (SeqCode); species Binatus sp. (SeqCode). The sequence continues at coordinate 48,239 of NZ_JAUSKL010000014.1, forward strand.
CCGTATACGGCACGGAACCGCCGCCGCGCAGCAGCAAGAAACTGCTCATCTCGGCAATTGCTTATCGTATGCAGGAGCGAGCGTTCGGTGGGCTCAAGCCGTCGGTACGCCGCTTGCTCGAGCGCGTGTCCGAGGAAGAAGCCGGCCGCCGGATTTTACGTACCCGGCCTGTTACAAGCACCTCAGCCGGCATGGTTCTGATCCGCGATTGGCAGGGCAAAAGCCACCACGTCACCGTGCTCGAACGAGGTGTTCTATACCGCAAAAAGAATTACCGTTCGCTCTCACAAGTTGCTCGGGTCATTACCGGCTGCCGATGGTCAGGACCTCTCTTCTTTGGTTTGAAAGGTCGGGCGAAGGAGGGGGCTAGTGGAACCCGCTAAATCTTCGGTTCAACGTTGCGCGGTGTATACCCGAAAATCTTCAGAGGAAGGCCTCGAGCAGGATTTCAATTCGCTGCAGGCTCAGCGTGAAGCCTGCGAAGCGTTCATCAAGAGCCAGGCAGGTGAGGGTTGGCGTCTGGTCAAGACCGCGTACGATGACGGTGGCATTTCCGGCGGCACTATGGAGCGCCCCGCTTTGCAGCGCCTTCTGTCCGATATCGACGAAGGCCGGATCGATGTCGTGGTGGTTTACAAGGTCGACCGGCTAACCCGTTCGCTGGCGGACTTCGCCAAAATCGTGGAGATCTTTGATGCTCACCACGTTTCGTTCGTCTCGATCACTCAGCAATTCAATACCACCACTTCGATGGGCCGTCTCACACTGAATGTCCTGCTCTCGTTTGCGCAATTTGAGCGAGAGGTAACCGGGGAGCGGATCCGCGACAAGATTGCTGCCTCCAAGAAGAAGGGCATGTGGATGGGGGGCCTCTGCTGCCTCGGTTACGACATCCGCGATCGCCGGCTGGTGGTCAATCAGGAAGAATCGAAGCTCGTTAAGCAGATCTATAAACGATACCTCGAACTCGGCAGCGTCCGTCTTCTGAAACAAGATCTGGATCGGCGCGGGATCGTTTCGAAGATTCGCGTATCGAAGAACGGCACACGCTCGGGAGGCCGATCTTTTTCTCGCGGCGCCCTTTACGAGTTGCTCGCGAACCCGATCTACGTCGGTGAGATCCGTCACAAGGAGATTCGTCATCCAGGGCAGCACGAAGCCATCGTGGATCGACAAGTCTGGGAAGAGGTTCAGAGACAGCTTCGCGACCAAGCTGCTCGAGACGGTACTCCAAAAATCAAAGCCGCTACTAACGTTTTGGCCGGCAAGTTGTTCGATGAGAACGGCGATCCGCTGTACTCGACGGCGGCGAAGGGCCGCCATGGTGGTCGTTACCGGTATTATGTTTCCAGGGAGCTGATAAGAAGCGGCGGCTCCTCGGTAGGAAAGGAGAAGGGTTGGCGATTGGCTGCACCGGAGCTGGAGCAAAGTGTTGTTGTGTCGGTTCAGAAGATCCTTAGCGACCACGCAGGCATTGCGACCACGTTGCAGGAAGCCGGCGTATCGTCAGCCGAGATTAATTCAGTTCTCAAAGCGGACGAAGCCAAGAGCGCGTTGCTGGAATCAGAGCCTCAAGCGGCGCCCACCATCGTTGAACTCGTTAGACGAGTCGATCTCAGAAAGGATGGCATGGAAATATCGATGAATCTCGAATCGCTACTCCCGCGCGATTCGGGCATCCGGCAATCGTCTTCGTTGACGTTAACTCGATTCGTACCTCTGGAAATGAAACGACGCGGAGTCGCGATGCGGCTGGTGATCGGCGGCGGTGTTTCGACCCGCAAGACCGATCCGACTCTTCTGAAAGCGGTCGCGCGAGGACGCAAGTGGTTCAACGAACTCGTCTCGGGTCGCGCAGTATTCACGCGGGAGATCGCAGAGCGAGAAGGGGTAAACGAACGTTTTGTAAGGCGTTTAATGCACCTTGCGTTCCTTTCACCTGCGATTGTTCAGGCGATCGCCGAGGGTCGTCATCCGGCAGATCTCACTTGTGAGGCACTTAGCCGCGGCATCGACATTCCCGTCGAGTGGACCAAGCAACTTGCGGCGCTCGGCTTCGATTGAGCCTTCAGGAGGCTTACTGGGTCACAAATTTTGATAGGCTACTGGCCTAGGATTCCTCTTCCTCCATTTTTCGCGCCATAGGATCTTGTCGCAATTGGCATGCGAATATTGAGCACCACTCAATTGAGTGGTATTACTACTCGACCACTGATGGAGGCGCTCACGACGATTCAGAGAAGGGTGTTGGAAGCCCTCCGCCGACACGCGGACCAAGGCGACCCCGCGCCAACCTATCGCGAGCTTTGCGCTGAGTTTAAGTGGGCGTCGACCGGCACGGTCCGCGACCATCTGCGTGCCCTGGTACGCAAGGGATACCTGGAACTTACTGGCAGACATCGTGAACTTCGGTTGCGGGAAGAGCGTCCGCCGATTGCTCGCGTGCCACTCGTGGGTCGCGTGGTCCCGGGTGTACCAGTGATCTCTGACGAGCACACTGGCCAACGCATTCCGGTTCCCTTGGCTTGGACGAGAAAAGGGACGTTTTTCGCCCTCCGTGTTGCCGGTGATAGCATGCGGGATGCGGGAATATTCGAGGGCGATCAAGTCGTCGTGCGCCAGCAATCAGTCGCGGTCGATGGTGACGTGGTCATCGCCACTCTTGAGAGCGAGACGACCATCAAACGATTGCGGATTAATAAGAGCCGCGTGATGCTCGTCGCTGAGAATCCTCAATATCGATCCATCGAAGTGAGAACCCCAGAGGCGACTATCCAAGGTGTGGTCGTCGGACTGATGCGTGCGTACCACGAGAGCGGCGCAACCGCCCATCCATCGACGCGTCGAACTGCGCGAAGAATCGCCCCTGGGAGGTGCCTAAGCGTGAGCCAGAAAAAACGCAGGGAGCATCTCGGCAAAAGCCATCTGTTTGGCGGGAGCAGGACGACCGCGAAACTTGATGTGGTCGCAGAATACCTAGCTGCTTATACGACAGCGCTGAAGAATACGCCCTTTCTGAAGGGTTACATCGATGCATTCGCGGGCACAGGCTACCGCGAGGCTAGGCCTGAGAGCGAGACCGGGTTGTCGTCACAATCGTTGCTGTTTCCCGATCTCGCGGAGCCGGAACCGCAGGATTTGCTGGAAGGCTCAGCCGTCCGAGCGCTGAAAACAGATCCCCGATTCGATAGCTACGTTTTTATCGAGCGGAGTCCGGCACGGTGCAAGCAGCTTGAAGACCTCAGGTCGCAGTTCCCACACCTTGCAAGTGCAATCCAGATCCGCGAGGGCGAAGCTAACCTGGAAATCCAGGCGCTATGCAGCAAGAACTGGAGCTCGCATCGCGCCGTTCTTTTCCTCGATCCGTACGGGATGCAGGTGGAGTGGAAGACGATTGATGCGATCGCCAAAACGAAAGCTATCGACCTCTGGGTGCTGTTCCCGCTTGGCATCGGCGTGAACCGCCTGCTGACGAAGTCGGGCGGCATACCGGAATCATGGAAAAGACGCCTCGATCTGTTGCTTGGGACTGAGGACTGGTACGAGGAGTTCTACCGGGTTGAGAGCACGCCCACGCTTTTTGGGAAACCCGAGGAGCAAGTTGTAAAGGCGACGATAGACACGGTCGGGCAATACTTCATTAGGCGCCTCAAGACGGTATTCGCCGGCGTTGCAGACGAGCCAAAGGTCTTGCTGAATTCAGCGAACTGCCCTCTCTACCTCCTATGTTTCGCAGCAAGTAATTCAAATGGCGCAAACATTGCTCTGAAGATCGCAAATCATTTGTTGAAGAAGGTGGTGCTGTAATGGCTCGTGGCTCTGGAATCGAGTGGACGGAGTCCACTTGGAACCCGGTTACAGGATGCACAAAGCTCAGTCCAGGCTGCAAATTTTGTTACGCTGAGCGCATGGCGGAGCGCCTACAGGCTATGGGACAAGAGAACTACCGCAATGGATTCCGGCTGACGCTCCAACCGCACATGCTCGACGTGCCACTCCGATGGAAGAAGCCCCAAATTATATTTGTAAACTCGATGAGCGATCTTTTTCACAAAGACGTCCCGCTCGACTACATCCGACGCATCTTCGAGATCATGCGCAGAGCGCACTGGCACCGGTTCCAAGTCTTGACGAAAAGATCGGAACGTCTCGCCGAACTCGATTCCAAGCTTGAGTGGGCGCCGAACATTTGGATGGGAGTGAGCGTAGAGAGCGAGAACTATCGTTCACGAATCCATGACCTTCGCCAGACGCGGGCGCTGCTGAAATTCCTATCACTGGAACCACTTCTAGGTCCACTACATAACCTCGATCTCCGCGGCATCGATTGGGTCATCGTAGGTGGCGAGTCTGGCTTCAGTGCTCGTGCTTTGGATCCTGCCTGGGCAACCGACCTGCGCGATCAATGCCGGAACGCCAATGTACCATTCTTCTTCAAGCAATGGGGCGGGAAGAACAAGAAGCAGGCTGGCAGAGTTCTCGACGGACAGATCTGGGATCAGATGCCTGTCAATCGATTTGCCAACCAAAGGACCAACGCGCGCGGCTAATTTAGAAGCAAATAAGAATCAAACGCTGTTGCGTCTGTTTGGCGACAGAGACGAAAACGCCTGCGGCCGAATGACGTTGCCGATCAAAGACATAAGGCTGCGTATACCGCGCCATATCCAGCAAGTAGGCGCGAATTTCTGTAGCCAATGCGGATCGCCGCTTGGCGAGCGACCAGATTGAGGCGCGATCGCGTTCGAGATAGCATTTCTGCGAGTCAAAAGATGCCGCTTTGCATTTACACTCGACCATCCGGATTCTGCGATGGTAGCGCACCCTTCGATCGCCGCGGCGAACACTGGTTCTCGCGAGGCTTGGGCAAATTCCGCGGCTTTCGTGAACTCAAAGAGAAAGTCTGCAAAGCTTGCAACAACCGCTTCGGGACCGAACTAGAGGATGTATTTCTTCATTGTGGTCCAGAAGCGCTCTTTCGCGAGATCGCAGGCGGCAATCTAGGGCGCGAAACGCATGAAAAGCACAACATCTTCGCGCGAGGAGCCAAGAAGCATCCGCCCGTTCAAGTGCTCGGCGAGGACCCCGATGCAAAACGCGCCATTATGTTGGAAGTCGGGTCCAACAGCGAGGCCAAGCCGCAGCGTCAGGTTGTGATCATCGGACAGCAAGGCGAAGTCGAGCTCATCCGGCTTGGCGCGGAAGCGTGCAGGTTTCCCCCGCACGTGCCAGGACTGCTTAGAGAGAGGCACGAGACGGGATACAGAGTGGAGCAGTTCTTTGGCGATTCCGACGAAGATCTTCGCCTGAGCGACGCTATGTGTTCGGAGATATTCGGCAGGAGGCCCGTTGTCTTTCGGAGTGGTGAACCCGGGCAAATCATACGTGCGCGTTCAGCGTTCCAGCTCACGTCGACCTACTTCAGGGCTATAGCCAAAATAGGCTTTCATGCTTTTCTGCACTTCTATCCAAACTTTACGGGGTTTGAGCCGGAATTCAATGCGATCAAGCAGTTCATCTACAATGGCGAAGAGCCGAACTCCCATGTATTGGCGAGCCCCGACTTGATAATCCGCTCGGGGGAGTTCAAAGCTCCGGCGCATGCCGTCGCGTGCGATTGGAACCAGCATTCCCTTGAAGCGCGGATACAGCTTTTTGCGGGTCTTGAGAGCGGAATGCAAGTGGTAGCGGGGACAGAGGGTGGCCATGAGATTGCGACTCGCCAGGGCGACCTCGTTTGGGCGGTACGACTTGGAGCGAACCCATCTCGGCTCGTGTTCGAGGATCGTCGTGGTGTTGTGTTGAGCTACTTCAAGCAACAGGAGCGCGGGTTTCACGGCGAAACGATAGAGCTGCGGTCCGGAAAAGCACTTCCGATCGCGCGGCTACTTGGTGCCATGTGAATCGAACCGTGCGTTGGTACCAGCTTGATCGGAAGCGCGACAATCGCGACCCTCGGATCCTTGGCGCTGGCTGCCACAGCTTTCGCGCAATCGCCGAAGCTGCGTTGGTGGCCAATCAAAGGCCCGCAAATGCAACGATTGCCACAAGTGCGAGCAGTTTCCACCAGCGATGTACGCGGCGGCGGCCAAGTATCACTATCAACTGCCCCCTGTGGCGCTTGGCCGCAGTGCAACTCATCGTGCGCGCTGTGGAAGTTTCACATCAATGGTTACCACCAGCCGTATGAGTCGGACGAGGCGACGCCGGCTATGGGGCCGAATCGCTGGCTTTCGGAATAAGGGGCCATGCCGGCCGAACTCGACAAAATTAAGGAAAGACTGCGTTTGGCGACCCGTGAGCACAAAGCTCTCCTAGTAGGTCAGGAAGATGAAATAAAAAGGATTCTAGAATCGGATTCCCACTATGTGTCGAGGGAAAGGGAATCGAACCGCCAAGCCGTGGAGACTCGGATCGCCGAACTACAAGGCCTTCTAGAGACCTGCAAGCCCTTTGTCATTCGAATCAAGTCGCTAGTTCCGAACATATCGGACGAGACGATCGAAGCCGCCTGTTACCTATTGTTCTGCCAAGTGGTCCAGCATTTTGAGGCCTTATTCGTTCTGGCTGCCAGAGGATTGAGCATCCCAGCGGGAGAAATGCTCCGAGCAATTGATGAGGCGCTCGGCTTGATACTGCTCTTCCTTGTAGAGGGCCAAGACCACCCAAATCTCAAGAAATGGTTCGAAGGTGAGACGATCCCGAATAGTAGGGCTCGAAAGGCTGCACACCGCTTCTTCAATGAAGGTCGAAGCGAGGTGTGGCCCGTGGAGGAAACTCAAGCTGGGATCTACGCTGCGCTCTCGAAGTACAGTCACGTATCGTATGCTGCCGTGCTGGAATCGATAGACGTGTACGCAAGGGACTTTGATTGGTATCGAGTCGCAGGATTCAATTACGCAAATTTTGGGAGCCTTCTCTTCGCGCAAGAAATGCTTCGTGCGACTATCACACACTTGAAGCAGTTTTACCGGTTTCACCTTGGCGATGAGGAGTCGTTCCGGGAGCTGGAGCGAATTCGCACCAACGCTGCCTGAATTCGCCGAAGCAGCGCCCTGGCGGCGCTCGGGGCCGCGTCGGGTGCCGGCGCGTACACCATCACGGCCACGTCGTCGGGATCGCGGACGGCGGCACGCTCACCGTGCTCGACGCAAGCAAGACGCGTGAACGCTCCTGTGGATGAAACTGCGGAACCGGCAGGCAAGTCCCGAGCCCGCATTCCGTGATAAAATTGCTGGCATCCCACCAAAGGAAAAAACGAAAAGTATGAAGACGTGTCCTGTATGCCTTGGTCAGGCTCAGATACCGGTGAATTCCAACATTTCGAGCGTCAAATTGGTTGAGTGCTCTGGTTGCGGCCAATTCGCGCTTAACGCCGAAGCCGAAGCTGACCTGAACGCCAAGCCTGAGGCACGAGCCCTTGTGAGCCATCGAATCAGGCTCGCAAACGAACGAAAAGAAGAAATCGATATCGACGCCCCGATGCTGCGGGCGATGATCGACTCCTACCAGCTTCCATCTATTTCGAAAACAGAAAGACAGTTTCATTCGCTGGCTCGGAGGCGAACTTCTGCGGATGGGACAACCTCACGAGAAAATGAACGTGAAAGAACCTCGCAAGGTCTCTGCGCTCATCGGAGCTGCTCCGCCGATAGCGAAGGGCGGATTGATGTACGTTATGAATGCTGTTGCCGACGAAGGGTACATTAGGCCGGCGTTTGTCGAACCAGGGCACGTTGCCCCCAGGCTGACCCAATACTCAGATCATTTCGAAATGACGTCCAAAGGCTGGGAACGTTACGAAGTACTCACCAAACCCAAGCCGTCCGCTGTACCGTATTCTCCCCGTGAAGTGCCTATGGCGATCGATTTCTTGAACTCAGTTTGGAAAGAAAAAAATGGCGAGCCGCTCATGGAGATCCGATCTGTCGAGATAATCGCGTCTTTGGGGTTCCCGTGCGCCGACTATGACGAGTTTAGTTCGCGGCTCGGTGACCTTGGTGATCTGCTGAGATGGATTGACGTTCGCGATGACCAGCTACCAAGCGATACCAAGATCAAACGGGCGGAGAAACTGAATAGGCTCCAAGCCTTTCTCCGATCGATTGCTTTTGAGAAGGATAGCGATGACGTAGTCCGGGCGATTGGCGCGCTGAAAGACCTCGTCATAGTTCGAAACCGTCTGACGCACAAAGGCAGCCCTGAACTGATCAGTGCCTTAGCTCGGCTTGGAATTGATTTTCCGATTGAGGACTACGCCTTGGCATGGGACACCATTCGGGGAAAGGCTGCCGAGTCTCTCAACCTCATACGCAAGATCGTGCAGGCTATCGATTGACGAAAGAGCATTGCGTCAACCATTCGGGCGGGTAAAAAAACTAGGGCTCGGCCCTCACAATCGTCTCGACAGGTATCTCGAGCACGTTGATCAGCGGGCCAGTGCGGCGGACCGCCCTGGGACCGGTCTGCTCGTGATAGCCGACCTGCCCGTTGCATCGGGCGGTAGCAAGAAACTCGTCAGGTATGCCCGTCGCCGGCACCTTCCGAACGTTGCCGTCACGGCCGCAGGGTCAATCACAGCAAGCGCCGCATAAGTAACGATCAACCACCACCAGAACCCGGATAAGACTGCTCGCTGCTCGACGACGTTAGATGTTCGCTGCAATGGCGAGGGGGAGATCCCCGTTGCACTCCCCCTGTCAGAAGCCACCCCACGATTCCCTCCGCCCCTCCAACTGATGCATTTCTGCTCCGGCCGAGTGATGCAGTTTTACTCCGGCGTTGACAGCCCAATTGAGGCGTTCGAAGATACGAGGCAGAGACGCCTTTCGAGCAATCCTGTGCGGGTATTTTCTCGCGGTGATGGAGTACATACGAGGCCTAGACCGAAGCATAGCCGCAGAACAACGTACAGCCGAGCAGGAACATGAGCTCCGCAAGCGCAGTTTTGAGTGACAAGCCAGCGTAAAGATCAGTTGGACGGCGGCAATCCGAACTAGC
>NZ_JAUSKL010000015.1 GCF_030646925.1 Candidatus Binatus sp.
GAGGTTCATCAAGCTGGTCGTGAGCGAATACATGGAGCGACTCGCGTCGGCCGGACTCGCCGGACACTCCAGGCGGAGCCGCATCCCCGCACTGATCGATCGCATCCAGTCGCCCGCGTAGGGCATCCGCAATTTTGTCGCGTCGGCGATGAACACCGCGATTAGCCGATCGCGTATTTTCTGCGCCCATCGCGACTGCTAATCTGTGCGGATGCCAACTCCTCGGCCCGCATCGCCAACCGCGAGCACCGTAGCTGAGTCCTCGAATCGGGAGCCGAACGAAGCGCCCGACGACCCCGACCAACCTCGCCGCGGCATCTTCGCGCGCGTCTCCGATCGCATCTTTCCGCGCACCGCCCTGATTCGATTTCTCGGCTACGTCCGGCCGCATCTATGGCTCGTCGCCGGCGGCTCCGCGATGGGCATCCTCAAATTCACGATGCCGCTCGCCTTTCCGCTCGCCTTCAAATACGTCTTCGACGTCTTGCTGGTGCCGCAGCCGCGAATCGAAAAGGTGGATGCGCTCATCGACCGATTGTGCGTTTCGCTCGCCTCGACGCTTCACTTAGGCGCCGGCTCGGCCGCCAAGCTCGAGGCTCTGACCGCCGCGCTCTTCGTACTGTTCTTCGTGCAGGCGATCGCAACCTATTTTCGCAACTATTGGGCGAGCATGGCGGGCCATCGCCTGATCTTCGACCTTCGCTACGCGCTGTTCCTTCACATGCAGCGCCTGTCGCATTCGTTTTTCGATCGCACGACTTCCGGCGCCGTGGTGTCGCGCTTCATTTCGGACATCTCGATGGCGCAAAATTTCGTCGGCTCCGCGATGATCAACATCTGGATGGACGGCGTCTCGCTCGGCTTCGTCGTGTGGCTGCTCTTTTATCTGAACACGCGCCTGGCGTGGATTTCGCTGATCGTCATCCCGTTCTACGTCGCCGTCATCCGCATCCTCTCGCCGAAAATCAAGGAAACCAGCCACGACCTGCAGGAAGTGGTAGAGGAATTTTCCGGCGAGCTGCAGGAGCGCGTCGCCGGCATCTCGACGGTGAAATCGTTCGCGCGCGAAGCCGCCGAAGCTCGCCGCTTCCATCAGCGCACCACCCAGCTCTACGACCTGACGATCGATAGCGTCAGGCTGTCGGCGACCCATCAGATGTTCACCGAGTTCATCTCGCGCTCGGCGCCGCTGCTGGTCATCTGGGCGGGCGCGCTGATGATCATGCACGGCAAGATGACCATCGGCACCGTGGTCGCATTCTTCGCATTCCTGGGCGCGCTCTATCTGCCGCTGCAACGCTTCTCCGAACTGTCGGTGATCGTCGCGACCTCGCTCGCCGCGATCGAGCGCATCTTCCAGTTTTTCGACGAGACGCCGGAAGTGACCGACCTCGCCGGCGCGCCGGCCCTGCCGGTGCCGCACGGATGCGTCGAGATCGAGCATCTCGGCTTCGGCTACAAGCCGCTCGACGGCGGACCGCGTCGGATGGTGCTGCACGATGTGAACCTCGCGGTCGCCGCCGGCACCACCGTCGCGCTGGTCGGTCGTTCGGGCGCGGGCAAAACCACGCTCGCGAGCCTGATTCCGCGCTTTTACGAATTGACCGCGGGCCGCATTCTGATCGATGGAACCGATATTTCTGCCGTGACGCTAAAGTCGTTGCGCGATTCGATCGGGATCGTGCCGCAGGACGCGATCCTCTTCAGCGCGTCGATTCGCGAGAACGTCCAGTACGGCCGCCCCGGCGCGTCCGACGGCGACGTCTGGCGCGCGCTCGAGCAGGCCAACATCCGCGATTTCATCGAGTCGCTGTCCAACAAGCTCGATACCACGATTGGCGAGGGCAGCGTGCGCCCCTCGACCGGGCAACGCCAGCGGCTGGCGCTCGCGCGCGTCTTTCTGAAAAATCCTCCGATCCTGATTCTCGACGAAGCGACGTCAGGCCTCGATTCCGAAGTCGAAAATCTGATTCATGACGCGGTGCGCCGCCTGATGAAAGGCCGCACCTCCTTTCTGATTGCGCATCGCCTCGCGAGCGCCGTCGATGCGGACGTGATCGTCGTGCTCGATCGCGGCCGCGTGGTGGAAGTCGGCGCGCACGCGGAATTGGTGAAACGCTCGGGCGTTTACGCCCAGCTCTTCAACGAGCAGACGCGCAAGCTCAGGCTTACTCCCGAGCATACCTCGCGCCTGCCGGGATCGCTTAGGCTGGCGCGCGTGCCCGATCGCGAACCCGCCGCCTGAAGATTGCCGCGTCAACCGTGCTTGCGAGAACTGACCAGCTATGAACGAATAGCTGCGATGGAATTCTCGAACATCCGCGGATTGAGGCAAACGATTCGATGAAGAAGAAAGCAGCCGTCACCGCCAAGCCAGTTATCGCCCCCACCGAAGTAGAGCCGGGCGGATTGAAAACCCTCGCGATCGACATCGGCGGCACCGGAATCAAGGCGGCGATTCTCGACGAGAAAGGCGAGATGACGACCAAGCGCGAACGCCTCAAGACGCCCGCCAACGCGACCCCGAAAAAAGTGCTCGCAATCATCGCGAGGCTCGGCAAAAAACTCGGCGACTTCGATCGCGCGTCGGCCGGTTTCCCCGGCGTGATCAAGAAGGGCATCGTTTATAGCGCCCCCAATCTGGGCAAGGGATGGAAGGAATTCGATCTCGAAGGCGGCCTCAGGCGAAAACTCAACCGCCCGGCGCGCGTCGCCAATGACGCCGATGTGCAGGGACTCGGCAGCGTGAGCGGCAAGGGTGACGAATTGGTGATCACGCTCGGCACCGGCTTCGGCTCGGTGCTGTTCGTCGACGGGCATCGCATCCATCTCGAGCTCGCGCATCATCCATTTCACAATGGCAAGACCTACGAGGATGAACTCGGCATCCGCGCGTTCAAGAAGAAGGGCAAGAAGAAATGGAACGCGCTCCTGCAGGAAGCGATCACCGAGCTCGCGCAGACCTTCAACTACGATCGATTGTACATCGGCGGCGGCAACACCGAGCACATCGATTTCAGGCTGCCCACCGACGTCACAGTCGTGAGCAACACCGATGGATTGCTCGGCGGCATCAAGCTATGGGCTGAAGCTCCGGTAACCGCTCCGTAAAGAGCCTGACCCAGAACCGCGCGATCAAATCAGACACCTTAAAGCGCCCGGCCAATAAGCATCCGACTCGGTCGCCCCCGCGGATGCCGCGGAGATCCCCGGCGCGCGAGGCAAGCTCGAGCCGCGTGAGCCAGCGCACGTTCGCGTCTTTCGTGTACGCCATTGTTAGGGCGAACTGACAAGTGTTATAGCAACACATCAGATGCGCGATCGGTGATGGCGGGCAAGGCCTGGCCTATCGGGTGCGGGAGATGACCGATGAATGAGGTGCTGGGCTCCACGAGTGCGCGGCCGCTCAGAACGCTCGGGATATTGATACTGTGTCTGAGCGTATTCATTCCCGCGTGCGCCGACGCTTCGGAAATCACGATCGCCGCCGCCTCCGATCTCACTTTCGCCTTCAAGGACGTCGCGACGCGCTTCGAGCAGCAGACTGGCAACGCGGTCAAGCTCTCCTACGGTTCATCGGGGAACTTCTTTTCCCAGATTCAGAACGGCGCCCCCTACGATTTGTTCTTCTCGGCCGACATCGACTACCCGAAAAAGCTCGAGGCGGCCGGCCTGACTGAAGCGGGAACTCTCTACCCGTATGCGAACGGCAGGATCGTGCTTTGGGCGCCAGATGAATCGAAGCTCGACCTCAGCCGCGGACTGCAGGCGCTGCTCGAGCCCGCTCTCCGCAAGATAGCAATCGCCAATCCCGAGCACGCTCCGTACGGGCGGGCGGCGGTGGCTGCGATGCGGCACGAAGGGATCTACGACAAGGTCAGAGACAAGCTCGTGCTGGGAGAGAACGTCTCGCAGGCCGCGCAGTTCGTTCAGTCGGGCAACGCCGATATCGGCATCGTGGCGCTATCGCTCGCGGTCGCTCCCGCGATGAAGGCCAGGGGACGATTCGTCGAGGTCCCCGCCGCGGATTATCCCGCGATCGTGCAGGCCGCGGTGATCCTGAAATCGTCGCACGAGAAACAAGTTGCCTGGCAGTTTCTGAATTTTCTCAAGGAGCCAGCTGTCGCCGCGCTGATGCAGCAACACGGATTCACGGCGCCCCAGGCGATCGACCTCGAAAAATAATACGCGCCCGGATTTGAACCAGGTTCCCATGATTTGATCACGCCTCGACCAGCGAATCCTGCCGGTTTTCGCAAGGACCACAGTGTCAGCAATGATCGCGCGTGGCGCTCGATCGCGAGAAGTTCAGCATCGACCTGTTATGGCAGACCAGCTACTGCGCTCCTCGTCTATTCCCATTTCTTGAAGCATACTGTAGCGGCGCGCTGAACGCCGGAGGGGTGGCCGAGCGGTTGAAGGCACCGGTCTTGAAAACCGGCAGCGATGAAAGTCGCTCGTGGGTTCGAATCCCACCCCCTCCGCCATCGAGACTGAGCTGAGATTGCGCGCATCCCGGCGCGTTCGCGCATTCTCAGTCTTCTACCACGGCCGCCGATTCCGGCGGCCATGGTTGCGAGCTAATCACCCGAAACTTACTTTCCTATTCTCGCGGCTTGCCCTCGATTGCCAGCTTCTCAACCTCCATTACGGCGTGGGTGTAGAGGTCGGCGTTCGAGTTGCGGTTCTCGTTGCCGTACGGGTTGCGGTCCTGGTGGCGGTACGAGTCGCCGTCCTGGTCGCAGTGCGGGTCGGAGTTCGAGTCGCGGTGGCTGCTGCGGGTGTCGAGGTCGCAGTACGAGTCGCCGTCCTCGTTGAAGTTGGCGTGCGCGTCGCGGTGCGCGTCGCGGTCCTCGTCGATGTTGCCGTGGGAGTCGCGGTGCGAGTCGCAGTCCTTGTCGCCGTGCGAGTTGCCGTCCTGGTCGCAGTGCGGGTCGGAGTTCGAGTCGCGGTGGCTGCTGCGGGTGTCGAGGTGGCGGTACGAGTCGCCGTCCGCGTCGCAGTGCGGGTTGCTGTGCGCGTCGCTGTACGAGTCGCCGTCCTCGTTGAAGTTGGCGTGCGCGTCGCGGTGCGCGTCGCGGTCCTCGTCGATGTTGCCGTGGGAGTCGC
>NZ_JAUSKL010000016.1 GCF_030646925.1 Candidatus Binatus sp.
GGTCCGCCCCGCGCATCACCGCTACCTCCTCCTCCAACCACTTCCTACTCCACTATACACTGCCAAGCGGAAAACCCGTCGTTTTTCCGCAGCCTGCTAGGGCGTAAGAGCCTACCCTGCCTCTCAAATTGATGCCAAAAGCGATCTTCACCGCGATCGTCGGGCGACGGACTTCGACGCTCATCGAAATGTCGCCAGTACTTTTGATACAGCGAATCTATGTCAATTCCTTTGTAGGACGCGTCCAAAAACACCGTATTGCGAATCAAGTCCGACGGAAGAAGTGGTTGTCCTCGTGCGTTTAGAGTTTCAAAAATGACTTGCGGATCATCCTTTTCCTCGAGTTCTATCACAACAAATTGAAGACTCGTTTTGAGCGCATGAAGAATCGCATAGAGCCGATCACCTTGGCTAAGCTTTGTGCCCTGATACCTATCTGGACTACTGGTCTCGCTCGGACAATCTTCTTCGACAAATTGCTGAATGGCGTTAAAGAAGAATTTATAGGCTTCAGCCATCCTTGGCATCGCCGTCTTCCCACCAAGCGGGGTCTTTCCGAATCGAGCGAGCACTTCATCAAGCGATCCAGCTTCCAAGACGTTCATAAAAACGAGTCGATCAGCATTAGTAGGCCAGACTTTAAAACGCTCGTCGGACTTCGGGTCGCGGAGCGGATTTAAGGTAAGACGTTTCGCAGTTTCTGCGACATCTCTTTCCACATTCTGGGCGAAATCGCGCAAGGCTGCTAGAAATATTTGTAGCGTTGTCAGCCTTTGTTGACCGTCGATTATCTCCGAACGCGCCAATCCCCTACCAAAGACTTTAGCAACGTTGAGTACTATTGCTCCTAAAAAGTGACTTGTCGTTGATTGTCGATCATTTGAGAGGGTTTGGAGTGAATTGTTCGCTTGACGTTCGATGTCGCTCCAGAGCGGTTCCCATTCTCCCTCCTCAGTCCAGACGTAGGAGCGTTGAAACAAAGGAACGGTATATCGGCGTTCTTTTTCGAAAACTTCATGGATTGTTAACGTGGACGGTTGCATAGTCCACATAGTGACTTGGTTAGCGAGGCACTTCAATCGGAGTACGTGCCGTATCGAATGCGCAGGCAGGGTTTCTTCAAAACAGTGTTAACTTCAGCTTCACTGAACCGCGCTTGCTGTCTTTTTTGGCGGACACTAACTTACGAACTGGGATAGCTACTTCGCAAAAGGCCTTGATCTAGTCGGATCTTTGCCTTCATTACCGGGTTTGAGAGGCATTTCGCGTCCACCACTCCTTGGACTTACTTCTTCCGCGGCGGCATATACGCTTGGAGGCGTTCGCACTCCAGACAGTGGCTTCAATAACAGGAGGATGGCCGCGGCCATGAGCCATGCGGCGGCGCCACCGATCAGCGGAACTGCGCCGCCACCGGCGATCCACCACGGCATCGCAAATCTGCCGAGCACGATCTTCGGCCACAGTTTGGCGCCGAGCACGAAGCCAGCGTGCAGCCCGATCGAGAAATACACCGTGCCAGTGAGCAGGAATGCTTTGCCGAGTACGATACCGAGCAGGAAAAGTCCGACCAGCGCGGGAATCGCGACGGCAGGATTCGCGAACTGATCGAGGCTGTGGCCGAGCGTGACGAGACCGGCCATCGGCTCGTAACCAGTGACGAAGAAACGCGCCGGTGAGCGGACGAGATGCGCGAGCGCGTAAATTGCCGAGCTGACGAGCAGCGCGCCGCGCACGCCGAAATCGCTTTTCATTCCGGCCAGCAGGAATCCGCGGAAAAAAGTTTCTTCGATAGTCGCGATCACGATCGCCGAGAGGAAATACTTCGGCAAACGCGGGACGACGGGGCCGAAGGCGCGGAGCCCGCGTCCGCTGACGATCGCCGCGAGCGCAAACAGTATCGCGATCGCGCAGAGCGATACGGCGAGGCCTCGCATTGCGTTGCTCCAGTTGCTCGCGGGTGCGCTGAAGCCGGCGCGCAGCAAAGGCACAAACTTCAAATCGCGAACGGTCCACAGAATCGCGATCAGCAAGGTCGCCATCACGACTCGATCGAAGATGCGTGGAAATGGGAAGTTCCATCCCGCCGAATGAATTGCCGTCGCGACGATGGGAGCGGCGACGATCGCGGCGAGCAGGCCGGCGGCGACAGCGAGCGCAAATCTCGCGGTAAAGGACATCCGCGCGCGGCGCGCGATTTCGAGCCGCGTGCTTATCGCGAGCGCTCCGGATCGAACTGCGGCTCGAGCGCGATCTCGACCGGGCATGCGCGCATCGGCGAATTGACGATTTGCATCACCGCGTGCGCGACGTCGCCCGGCGCGAGCATCGTCGCGCGGTCGAGGCGCTTGTTCGGCGGAATCAGGCAGGTGTCGACCAATCCGGGCGAAATCGCGGCGAGCTTGATTCCACTCGCGCGCAAATCCTGGAATGAGGCGCGCGTAAATGCGATCAGGCCCGCTTTCGACGCTGCGTAAACCGCTTCTCCCGCAGGCGTTTTGTGGCCCGCAGAAGAACAAATGTTAATGATCGCGCCGTTGCCTTGCTTGGTCATCTGGAGCGCCGCGAGCCGCGCCAGCGCGATCGGCGCGCGCAGATTCACCGCGATGATTCGATCCAGATCTTCGGCGCGCATCCGCGTTATCGAAGCGCGCGGCGGCGCCCAGCCCGCGTTGTTCACGAGCAAGTCGAGGCGTCCGTAGCAATCGAGCACGGTGTGGATCACGGCGTCGGGCGCGTCGCCGCCGGCCAAATCGATCAGCACGATTAGCGATCGCTCGTGCGGGAGATCGGTCAGCGAGCGCGTCTCTTCAAGCTGCTCGCGGCTGCGAGCGACGAGGCATAGCGAGAAGCCCGACGCCGCCAGCTCGAGCGCGATCGCGCGGCCGATTCCGCGTCCGGCGCCGGTCACCAGTGCGACCGGTTTTTCCGACGGGGGTGACGCGGGGGTCTCGCTCATCTGCCACCTGCTTGCACTGAACTACTCGCTGCCACAGACTGCAATATTATCCGCGGAGCTTCAGGGTGGCCACTGGAGCCGCGCGGATCGTCGCTCACTGACATTAACTTCAACCGTAACCGCAAGCCCCAATGGATTGATGATGAATTCGCAGGTTTTTCGAGAGTACGACATTCGCGGCATCGTCGAGCAGGATTTCGACGACGCGTTTGTAACCGATCTGGGCCGCGGGTACGCGACCCTGTTGCATCGCGCGGGAGCGAAGACGATCACGCTTGGACGGGATTGCCGGCTATCATCGGACAGACTGCGAGGTCGCCTGCTCGAAGGACTGCTCGAGGCGGGCATCGACGTCGTGGACATCGGCGTGGCGCCGACGCCACTGCTTTATTTTTCAGTGCTGAGCTGGAAGATGGACGGCGGTGTGATGATCACCGGCAGCCACAACGCCGCCGAGTACAATGGATTCAAGCTCGGGGTCGGGCCGGCCACGATTTACGGCGCCGAGATTCAGAAGCTGCGCGAAATAATCGAGCGGCGCGACTTCGTGACGACCGGCAAACCGGGGAACGTAACCGAGCGGGCGGTGATTCCCGACTACAACGCGTTGATCCTGTCGCAGTTCAAGCTGAAGGCGGGACTCAAGGTGGTGGTGGACGGCGGCAACGGATGCGGCGGCGTGATCGCGGCGCCATTGATGAAGCAGCTTGGCCTCGACGTGATCGAGCTATACACCGAGATGGATGGCCGCTTCCCGAATCATCATCCCGATCCGACGGTCGAGGAGAACATGCGCGATTTGATCGCGGCGGTGAAAAAAAATCGCGCCGCAATCGGGATTGCTTACGACGGCGACGCCGATCGCGTTGGCGCAGTCGACGAAAACGGCAAGATCGTGTGGGGCGACGAATTGATGGTCGCGTTTTCGCGCGCGATCCTGAAAGAGCGGCCCGGCGCGACCATTATCGGCGACGTCAAATGCTCGAAGCGGATGTACGACGATATCGCGCGCCACGGCGGCCGGCCGATCATGTGGAAGACCGGCCATTCGCTGATCAAGAGCAAGCTCAAGGCGGAGAGCGCGGCGCTCGCGGGCGAGATGAGCGGGCACATGTTTTTCGCCGACCGCTACTACGGCTTCGACGACGCGATCTATGCGTCGTTTCGATTGCTGGAAATCTTGAGCCGCGAAGGGCGCGGACTGGCCACGATTCTAAGCGATCTTCCGCGGAGTTTTTTCACGCCAGAAATTCGCGTCGATTGCACCGACGATCGCAAATTCCAAATCGTGAGCGCCGCCGCCGAATATTTTCGCCAGCACTACGACGTCACCGATATCGACGGTGTGCGCGTAAATTTCGCCGACGGATGGGGCCTGGTGCGCGCCTCGAACACGCAGCCCGCGCTGGTGACGCGTTTCGAGGCGACCAGCGAAAAGCGCCTCGGCGAAATCCGCGAGCTGTTCGACGCCAAGCTCCGCGAGCTCGGCGCCAACTAGCGTGATGGCTCCAGGAGCCATCGGCGCGTCGGCGCTGATAATCGCCGGCGGACGCGGCACCCGCTTCTGGCCCGCCAGCCGCGAGGTCAGGCCAAAGCCGCTTTTTTCGATCGACGGCAAAACCAGCCTGCTCGCCAACACGATCTCGCGGCTGTCGATTGCGATTCCGCGCGAGCGAATTTTCGTGCTGGCCGCGGGCGTGCATCGCGTGCCGTTTCGGCGCGAGCTACGCGGGCTGATTCCCGCGCGCAACCTGATTCTAGAGCCGGTGGCGCGCGGCACTGCGGTCGCGATCGCGTACGGGGCGGCGATAATACAACGCCGGCACGGCGATGGGATTATCGCGGTGATGCCCGCCGATCACTACATCACGCCCGCCGACGGATTTCGCCGCACGCTGGGCGACGCAATCGGTCTCGCGGCGGCGCTCGATTCGATCGTGGTGCTTGGAATTACTCCGACGCGCGCCGAATCCGGTTATGGCTATCAGAAAATCGGCGCGAAAGTTGGGCGCGGATTCAAGGTCGAGCGATTCGTCGAGAAGCCGGCGCCCGCGCTGGCGCGGCGGATGGTGCGATCGGGCAAGTATTTGTGGAACGCCGGGATGTTCGTGATGTCCACGCAGGTGCTGGCGCGCGAACTGTCGGAGCATTGTCCCGCGCTGGCGACCGCCGCCGAGAAATTTCGCACGATGAAAGTGAGCGAGATCGAGCGCTTCTATCCGACGCTCGTATTCAATTCGTTTGATTTCGAGTTGATCGAGAAGAGCCGCAATATCCTCGGCGTGCGCGCGCGATTCGCCTGGCACGATGTCGGCTCGTGGGACGGACTCTGGTCGGCGGTGAAAGACAAGAGCGGCAACGTGCTCCGCGGCAACGTGATGCCGATGGATTCGGAGCGGGTGCTGGCGCATTCGGACACGCGGCTGCTGGCGCTGTTTGGCGTGAGCGATCTGGTCGTGGTCGATACTGGCGACGCGATCCTGATCGCGCATCGCGATCGCTCGCAGGATATCGGACGTATCGTCAAGGAACTGCAGCGCCGCGGCCTGAAGCAATATCTGTAGCTCGGCACTGCGCGCGAAGTCGGCGCTTAGTCCAAGGCTTGTGGATCGCACTTCAGCGCGAGCTTGCGGAGCGCGCTTTCGTGCTCGTCATCTTCGTTAGAAATGCGGCGGATGACTTCCGCGATCGCCTCGTCGATCGATTCCCATTTGACCGCGGCGAGCCGCAGTTCCGCCGCGAGCGATCCGAGCACTTCGAGATCGCCGCCGAGACGCGCCCAGTTGCTCGATCCGTCGTGGAGCGGCGCCTCGGGCAATTTCGCCCACACATTATTGTCGGAAAGAATCGAGTTCAGCGTCTTGAAGTGCGCAGCCTCGCTCTCCGCGAGCGCCGCGACGCCCTGGCGCAGGTTCGAGAACTTGCACATCTCGGCGTGGCGCCGCAGCCGCTCGGCGAGACCGTGATTATGGCCGGTCAACACCGCCAGTTCCTCGAGCAAACTCGTTCGGCTAAGCGCCGAGGAGCGTAACTTCTGAAAGAATCCCATACCAGTCGCCATTTCTCCCACCGCTGTTTTTCAGGACGGGGCATAGAGAGCGCCGCACAGCCGAAACCGCATCGCTACAATAGCTATCGGGCAATACCTATCGGGCAATAGCTATCGGGATCGACGGCGGCGATGTCAAGCCGGTGCGGAATCGAACAGCGCGCGCACCAGCGAGGATTCGCGCTTGAAGAAGCCGCTGTTGTGGAATGAGTTATCGAGCCGCAGCAGCGCGTAATCGAGATGATGCCCGACTTCGTGCATCAGCGTGCGCACGAAGGTGCGCGGCTTCACGACGTCGTGGCGCTGCGCGGTGCGCATCCATAGTTCGATATACGGCGGCTGGCGGCGGCGCGGATCGAACAGATGATAGAGCCCGTGCAGTTCGCTGCGGGAATTGCGCGGGCGGACGCCTTTCGCCTGGACGCGAACTAGCGGCGCGCCGAGCAGACGGCACACCTCGGAGGCAAGCGCCTGCGCGCAAGCGGTGGTGGTAGCGAGATTGTCAGATTCCAGCGCGCGAAGGAGAGCGTCGAGCGCGATGCGTGCATTGGGACTCACGACAAAGTCGAAGCGCTCGATCGAATCGCCTCTGAGATAGGTCCGCTGCGCGCGTTGCGACAGCCGGTAAAAATACGCCGGCATCGAAGTCGTTCGAGAATTTGTGCGAAGGGTTAGCTGAGTTGCCACCGCACCTCCTCCATCGGCCGGAGTAAGATTTCACTCACTTCCGGCGCCGCATCCTGTTGCATATCATCCACGGTCGAACGCGAAGAGGCAATAAATATGGAACTGAAAGCCGTTGAGATTTCGATGCCGCAAGACGCGAACGTGATCGTCGGGCAGGCGCACTTTATCAAGACCGTCGAGGACGTGTACGAGGCGATGGTGCAGGCGGTGCCAGGGATCAAGTTCGGCGTGGCGTTCTGCGAGGCGTCGGGACCGTGTCTGATTCGGCATACGGGCACCGACGAAGTACTCGAGCGGGCGGCAGTCGATGCGGCATCGGCAATCGGCGCGGGGCACGTATTCGTCGTGATGCTCGGCAATGCATTCCCGGTCAACGTGCTCAATCAAATCAAATCGGTCACCGAAGTATGCACGGTGTTTTGCGCGACGGCGAATCCGCTCCGCGTAATCGTCGTAGAGGAGGGAGATGGCCGCGGCGTCGTCGGGGTGATCGATGGCAGCTCGCCTAAGGGAATCGAGGATGACGCCGCGCGGGCCGATCGTCACGCGATGCTCCGCCGCTTCGGTTACAAGCAGTAGGTTCCGAAGGGGCCGTCGAAGCGGGGCGTTTGGACCGTGTCAGACGCGGGCGGTACGCTTGATTAGGTGAGCGGGTGATTTGCGGCGATCCAACTGTTGCTATCATGTGTGGCGGCAGCGATCAGAGTTGAGGCGATGAGAGATGGGTGGCGGACGACCAGCGGCTGCGAAGAAAAAGCCGGTAACGAAAAAAGAGTGGCGGATTCGCGGATGGCGGGTACGGAACCTCGCGGCGGGCGCGGGCGTGCTTGTGCTCTTCGCGACCGGATTTTACCTCGCACAGGTCTATGCCGACATCTCGGCGATGATCGAGCAGCGGCGGGCGGCGCTGTCGTCGGCAATTTTCTCGGCGCCGCACGTGATTCGGGCGGGCGATGATATCAATCACAGCCTGCTGCTCGATCGGCTGACGTCGCTCAGCTACACGGCGGCCGCGGCGGCGCAGACGCCCGGGGAGTACGCGAGCTCACCGTCGGCAATCGCGATCTTTCTCCGAGGATTTCACCAAGGTGCGAGGCAGTATCCGGCCGAGTGGGTGCTGGTGCGCCTCAAGGGCACGCAGATCACGGCGGTAAACGATCAGGCGGGCGCATCGACGCGCGACGCGATGCTCGAGCCGGAGGCGATCGGGCGGCTCTTCCCCGGCACGCCGGCCGAGCGCGTCGAAATCCAGCTCGCGAATCAGAAGCCGTACCTCGTGAACGGATTGCTCGCGACCGAGGACCAGTATTTTTACTATCATCCGGGAATCAATCCGATCCGGATTATCGAAGCGGCGTTCGTCGATTTGCGGGCGCATCGCCTGGCCTCTGGCGCGAGCACGCTGACGCAGCAACTGGCGCGTACTTTCATGGAGCGCCGCGAACGCAGCTTCAAGCGTAAGTTCCGCGAGCTCGCGGTCGCGATCGTGCTCGAGATTCGCCTCAAGAAAGCGCAAATCCTCGAACGCTATATCAACGACGTCGCGATGGGATCGTACGAAGGCACGCCGATTCAGGGGATGCCGCAGGCGGCGCGGTATTTCTTCAACAAGGACTTGGGCCAGGTGACGCCGGCTGAAGCGGCGACGCTGATCGGGATGGTGCAGGCGCCGACGATGTACGATCCGCGGCGGCATCCGGAGGCCTGCACGCGGCGGCGCAACGTGGTGCTGGGGGTGATGAAGAGCGCCGGCGTGATCGATGACGCGACCTATGCGTCGGCGATCGCGACGCCACTCAAGATCAGCAAGCCGCCGGGGCTGCGGCGCGCGCCGTATTTCACCGACTACGTTATTTCGCAGGTGAACAAGATTCCCGGCTTCGACGGCAACCTCGCGGGGCTGAAGGTTTTCACCACGCTCGACACTGAAATACAGGCCGACACCGTCGATGCGATCACGACCAATATCGAGGCGCTCGAGAAAAATCACAGCAAGCTCCGGCGGACGGCGAACGCCGCCAAGCTGCAGACGTCGGCGGTGGTGCTGGATGCGGGATCGGGCGCGATTCGCGCGCTGATCGGCGGGCGCGACTACTCGCAGAGCCAGTTCAATCGCGCGGCGACGGCGCTGCGCCAGCCCGGGTCGGCATTCAAGCCGATCGTCTATCTCGCTGCCCTCGACCCGGAGCGCGCGCCGTTCTCGCCGCCGCTCACACTCGCCTCGATGCTGCCCGACGAGCCGATGAGCTTCAACGGATGGACGCCGGCGAACTATGAGCGCACCTACGAGCCGCAGGTGACGGTGGTGAAAGCGCTGTTCGAGTCGCTCAACGTGCCGACCGCGTACGTCGGGAGCCGGCTCGGGCCCGGCCTTATCGTGAAGACAGCGCATGAGCTTGGAATCCGGCAGGAGCTTCAGGCGGTATTGCCGATTTCGATCGGCGCCGACGAGACCACGCTGCTGGAACTGACGTCGGCCTACCAGGTGTTCGCCAGCGGAGGATCGCAATCGCCGCCGTATGCGATCGAATCGGTGATCGACGCGAAGGATCACGAAATTTATCATCACGAGGATGCGGACAATCGCGTGATCAATCCGGCGGTCGCGTATCTGATCACCGGCGCCTTGAAAGCGGTGATGAAATACGGGACCGGCGCGAGCGCGGGACGGCTCGGGCTCGATTTTCCCGCCGCCGGGAAGACCGGCACCACGCAGGATTACAAGGATGCGTACTTCGTCGGCTACACGCCGGAGATCGTGTGCGGCGTGTGGGTCGGCTTCGACGCGCCGCAGAGCCTGGGGTTGACGGGCGCGCAGGCGGCGTTGCCGGCGTGGGTGCAAATCATGCACGATTCGGCGCCGGCCGATCCGCAGGATTTCCCCGAGCCGTCGGGAATCGTGATGGCGAGTATCGATCCGGAATCGGGCGGGCTGGCGACGCCGTCGTGTCCGAAGCCGGTCGCGCTGCCGTTTCTGATCGGCACCGCGCCGACCGAGTACTGCCCGATCCACGGCGGTGGCATCTTCACGAGCGGCGTGGCGCCGAATCCTATCTGGGGCGGATCGAATCCCGCGGCACCGTTTGCGCAGCCGGCCGCGGCGGCAAATCGCGCTGCATCGGATGTATTCAGCAAGGTGGGAGGCTTTTTCGGATCACTTTTCCATCGCTAGCCCAAGGTATAAGATTGAACGTTCGATACTGCAGAGCCGGCAATATTGAGCAAATATTTGAACACAAGATCGCGGTGGGCGGCGGCCGCAATTGCGGCGATCGCGATGCTCAGCCTCGTTGCGGCGATCGGATGCATCAATGAAGGCGTCGCGCCGTCGGGCGATTCCACGACTGCGTCGATTCCGCTTGATGAGATCGCTCCGCCGCGAAGCGCGAATGCCGCGAAGCCGGCGCCGGGCGACGTGTTGATCGCGGGCGGCGCGGGCGCATCGCTCCGAACTCTCGCCAAAACGGAATTCTTCGATCAGGCGGCGCAGAAATTCGTCGTGACCGGCAGCGCGATCTCGAATCGCGCGGGCGGCGCGGCGATCGCGATTGCATCGAGCAAGGTGCTGCTGGCCGGCGGCTTCAGCGGGGGCGCATCGATCAATCACTTCACGCTGAGCCTGGAAGGCAACGTGGTGAGTGCGGCGGAGATTTTCGACGAGGCGACGGGATCGTCCAGCGCAGTTTCCGAGATGACGGTGCCGCGGATGGGCTTCACCGCGACGCTGCTCGCCAGTGGCAAGGTGCTGATCGCGGGCGGGCTCGATAACAACGGCAGCGTGCTCGCAAGCGCGGAACTTTACGATCCGGCGACGGGGAAATTCACGCCGACGAGCAACACGATGAGCGACCATCGCGTGTTTCACGGCGCGACTTTGCTGCCTGGCGGCAAGGTGCTGATCACCGGCGGCGCGACCAATCTTTTCGGCGATACTACGAATTCAGCGGACGTTTACGATCCTGCCGCGAATACATTCACGCCGACCGGCACGGCGATGGACCATCAGCGCGCGGCGCATACCAGCACGATACTCAAGGCCGGGCCGCTGGCGGGCAAGGTGATGATCGCGGGCGGCGGAGGTGGTTCGAGCTTTTTCCTGAAGGATAGCTCGGCTGAAATTTACGATCCGGCGTCGGGACAATTTGGGCTGCTGACGAGCTTTCTGAACGAAGCGCGCTCGATGCATACGGCGACGGTGCTTGATGACGGCTCGGTGCTGCTTGCGGGCGGGTTCAACGGCTCGGTCGCAATCGCGGGCGGCGCGCTTTCGGGCGCGTCGGGTGTGATCAGCAACTCGGCGGAAATTTTCGATCCCAATTCGATGGAGTTCAACTGCGTCGTCGGCTTCAACACCGATACGCTGCGATGCAATCAATCGATGACATCGGCGCGCGCGGGACAAACGGCGACGCTGTTTACGACCGGCAAGTTGCGGAAGCAGGTGCTGATCGCGGGCGGTATCGGCGGAAATCAGCCGCAAGCGAAGGGGACGCCGCTCAGCAGCGCAGAGATTTTCAATCCCGCCAGTTCGAGCTTCACCGCAACATCTCCGATGACAACCTCCCGCGCCCTGCACACGGCAAGCGAACTGCGTTAGCGTGATTTGAGGAATGGCCTCAATAAGTAGGCGGCATGTCCAGATAGATCATCGTCGCGCGACAGGTTAGCGAAGACCAACAATTCTTGGAGAGTTCGGTTCCGTAAGACTCGCACCCCCAAAGCAGCAAGCCATTCGCGTGTCGCGTAAATGCTTTGAATCGCAACTGTGAGATCGCGTCTCCTTCCGTCGGAGATGGATCCCACAGCTGGTTTTTGCACGAAATCGCCTCTGTCTCACCAAGAGTGGTGTAGTTTACACCCGTAAGGTCGGCGGGTTTGTAGATGCGTACTTCGCTTTCAAGTGCTTGCGCTGACGTCTTATCGACATGCACCTGAGCGACAAAGGGACCGTAACATCCGAAAAGGTTGCATAGGCACGCCAGACTGAATCTCACGAGAGATGTTCTGCAACGTCGCGTAACCATTTCGCATGGCCTGAAAGCTACGCGACTTTGGGTTTCCGGTTGACGTTGACGAAGCGCAGTTCGACCCGCTTGTTCAACGCATTGGCGATGCGTTCGAGCATCGCAAGTGAGTGGCCGTGGTAATCGGCGTCTTCGAGTCGCGAAATCACGGAAGTGGTGGTACCGACCAGTTTGGCGAGTTGTTGTTGGGTGAGGCCCGCGCGCTTGCGAAGCGCACAAAGCTTTCGCGCAATCGTGTCGTTGGCCTCGGCTTCCGCAAGTGCGGCCATCCGCTGAGGGTGCCCTTCATAGTGACGCCGATGAATGATCTCGATCGCGTCAGTCGTCGGTGTGCGCTTTTTGGTGGCTTTCATAGAGAGCTATTCCGGCATCGGGTAAGAGGTAGCTAAGCGACCGACAGGAGTGCAATGGCGGGCGCGCAGATACCTCGACTTCGGTGGACTCCCCTCAAGATGACGGATTGGCGGTCTAAACGAGCAGCGTGAGCGGATCTGTCATCCTGACCGAAGCGAGTTAACGCGAGCACAGGGACAAAGGCGAGGGAAGCGGCCTCCGCTCAGGATGACAGAGGGGAGCAGCCTTCGCTCAGGATGACGGAGGGGAGAGCAGCCTGCGCTCAGGATGACGGAGGGGGCGCATCGGGCGAGGAAGTGCAGTGGCGGGCGATCCGGCACCCTCACCGCCTCGCCGCTGCGCGCCTCGGCCGCCTCTCCCGTAAAAATAACGGGCGAGGGACGGAAGGGCGGAATCGTTCAATTACACTGGATCGTCATCGGGGGCGCTGTCGCCAGGAAGGACCACATCTGAATCATCGTGGTCGGGAGAATCGCCGACCACCTCGACGGGCTCGGCGGGATTGATCGGCGATGGTGCTGCGATCGGGACGAGGCGGCGGGAGACGATGATGAATGCCGAATGTGCGATCATCCGGAAATGCGGGCGCACGCTGAGTCCCTTGACCTGCCAATGACGCAGCAGAGTCTCGAAGCTTTCGACTTCGCCAAAATCGCTGCGCGACTGGATCGCCTCGACGGTGTCTTTCAACTGAATCGCAGTCGGCACGTAGCAGACCAGCACGCCGCCGGGACGGAGCGCGTCCGACGCCATATCGAGCGCTCGCCCCGGTTCAGCAATGTCCATAAACATCCGATCGACGCCGGTTTCGTCGAAGCCGTGGTAGAGATCGCGAACCTTGATTGTCCAGTTGGGCGCGTCACCGAAAAATGCGGCGACGTTTTTGCGCGCGGCGTCGGCGAAATCCTCGCGCAGTTCGTACGAGATGACGCGGCCTTCTTTGCCGCCCGCGCGCAGCAATGCGATCGTCAACGCGCCTGCGCCGGTGCCGCCTTCGATCACGGTGGCGCCCGGAAACACGTCGCCCCAAATCAGCAGCGGACCGGTATCTTTGGGATAGATCACCTGCGAGCTGCGCGGCAGATGCGGGATCAGATCGGCGTAGGTCGGACGCAGCACCAGAAATTTCTCGCCGGTCGACAACTTGACGCGCGAGCCTTCCTCGACGCCGATCAAATCTTCGGCGCGCATCTCGCCGCGGATGAGAATCTTTTTGCCGGGCCGAATCATCTTCAAGTAGCGGCGGCCCTTGCGATCGATGAAGAGGACGGCGTCGTTCTCTTTGAGGCGGGAATCCAAAGTGCTCCAACGCTTGCACGCATCGCAGCCGCGGGCAACACGCGCGCGCTCGAATAGCCCTGCCGCGCGGGGTGTGCTATTGACTATATAGTACCTGGGCGCTTACGCTTTACGCCGCGCCCGGCCAGATGATCTCATTCTCAGGCCGGGTTGTTTTGCGTCAAACCCACAATCCGATCGGTGACGATCCGGGAAATTCGACAGTCGAGCATTTGAATCATGGCAGAGAAAAAAGCGAAGACCGCTGAGAAGAACGCCGGAATCCTCCAAAAGCACTTCTGTCCCTCGTGCGGCGCGGAGAGCAAGGTGACCAAGTTCGCCGGCTTCGGCCGCAAAGGCTTCTACCTGGTATGCGAAAAGGCGTGCGGCTTCGTCGGCCGCACTCGCTAACAGCAGTCGGCGGAGGCAGTTCGATGGGCAGAGCGCGCAAGAGCAAGACGTCGAAGCGCGACAAATACGCTTCGTTCGGCGACATGTCGGATGAGGCGGAAGAAGATGCGGATCTTCCCAAGGACGAAGCCGGGCGGCGAAAGATCAAGCGCCAGTACGCCGAGTTGCTTGGAATCCGGATCGAGAAACTCCGCGGGCGAATCCTGAACCGCGAACGAATCAACAAGACGATCGAAGGCATCTATTTTATCTGCGCGGGATGCCTGAAGGTCTGCCATTCACTCGACGACGGGCTGACCGAAGATCCGGCCAATCAGAACAACCTGTGCGGCGCCTGCTCGAAGGAGCGCGCGGCGGCGCAAGCCGCGGCGACGGCGAAAGAGGGCGGTTCGACCCGCGCATCGTCGCGCAAGCGCGCCGCGGCCAGTTAGGGTTGTGCATCCGGCAGCGAAAAGATAAACAGGGCCGATGTCCTTACAGCTGATTCGCCCCGACATCAATCTCGATTTCGTCGGGAAGCGCTACTTCTTCGTTATTCTGTCGACCGTGATCAATATTGCGGCGATCGTGCTGCTGCTCACGCGCGGACTGAACTACGGCGTCGATTTCGCGGGCGGCAGTATCGCGCAAATCGAGTTCAAGCAGAAGACCGACAGCGACACGATTCGGAAATCGCTCGCGTCGCTCGACCTGGGCGAAGTCACCGTGCAGGATTTCGGCAAAGCGGGACGATCGTACCTCGCCGGATTTCGCGCGGTGAAGAATATCGGCAGTATCGGTCCCAAGCTCGAGAGCGCGCTCGAGAAGACCTACGGTCCCGGCATCGCGAAGGTGGTGCGCGTCGAGAGCGTCAGCGCGAAGGTCGGCAGCGATCTGCGCCGGCGGGGATTCCTCGCGGTGATCGTTGCGACGCTGATCATGGGTGCGTATATCGCGTTTCAATTTCGGCGCGTGAGTTGGAGCTTCGGCGCAGGCGCAGTGATCGCGCTGATTCACGACGTGCTGGTGGTGATGGGCGCGTTGGTGATCAGCCAGTTCCAGTTCGACCTCACGACGCTGGCGGCGGTGCTGACGGTGATCGGCTACTCGGTGCACGATACCATCATCGTGTCGGATCGCATCCGCGAGGACTCGGCCAAGCGGCGGCGCGAGCCGATCGAGTCGGTGATGAATCGCGCGATTAATGAAACGCTCTCGCGAACCATCCTCACCTCGGGCACGGCGATCGCGGTGCTGATCTCGTTGCTCGCGTTTGGCGGGCCGATCCTGCGGCCGTCGGCGTTCACACTGCTGGTCGGATTCATCACCGGCACCTATTCGTCGATCTATATCGCGGGCCCGGTCGTGCTGTTCTGGGAAGGCGGGAGGAGGGTCGGCGCGGTTTCCTCACGCGCTGCCTGAGCGAACTTCAACCTCGCGCGCGATTTCGGCGCGGCACTTTGGCATGTCGATCAAAATCGAGACCGGACGCGGCATCTACGAACTCAAAAGCGCGGCGCCGATCGAACGATCGATCGATTCGATCGTGCTGACGATCAGTCTCGAACGCGCCGACGGAATCGAGAAGGTCGCGCTCAGATGCAAAATCTCGGCGGCAATTGTGCAAGCGGACGAACTCGACGCGCCGGATAAATTGATCGAGCGGATCGCACCGTGGATCAGGCGCGAGATCGAAGTCACGCGTGAGGCGGCGCTGAAATCGATTCGCAGTGAGCATCGCTTGCTGGAGATCGCCTTCGATTCGGCGAATCGCGGACCGTTTACATCGTGAGGCTCGCCGCCGTATACGATGAATCCGATATCAACTGAAAATCTTGCGCTGGGAGGATCCTTCGATGGCGATTCAGGTTCGGCGCGCGATCGAGTCCGATATTCCTGAACTGTCGCGCCTGATTGCCGGGCTCGCTTCGTATGAAGAGGCGCTCGACCCGCGCGCGAAATTCGATTGGGTTCTGATTCGCGATGCACCGAAGTGGCTCAAGCTGGTGCTCAATCGAGAGCATCATGCGGTATGGGTGGCCGATCATGGCGACGCGCGGCTCGTCGGTCATCTGTGGATTCGTCTCAAGCGCCAGAAGGACGGCGCGCTGCCGGCGACCGTCGGTTATATCAGCCAGGCTTTTTTGGACGAGAACTTCCGCGGTCGCGGGCTAATGAAGCCGATGCTCGAAGAGGCGTTCGAATGGTTCCGCAAGCTGGATATCGAGGTGGTGACGCTGAGCGTGCTGCATCGCAACTGGCTGGGCTCCGCCGCGTGGCATCGATTGGGCTTCAGCGATTGGCGTGAAGAGCGCCGGATGGAGCTGAGACCTCGTCAAAAATAGCCCGCGATTTCCCATTTCTGACCTCTCGGTTAAGCGCGGATTCCCCTTGACAGGCCATAAGAATCTCTTTACTAGACTAAACGGGTCCAGTATTCTTTTCAGGGGCTCGATTCGTTTGATTGCCGTGACCAGCGCGCTATAGTATACCTAAGGAGTCCACTATAGGTTCGATGATGGTTAGATTGAGGCTTGGAGGCTGAGATTCAGAGGCAGGGACTCATTCAGAGGAAAGATGCTTAAGACACCGGTCTACATGGACAATCACGCGACGACGCGAGTCGATTCGCGCGTGCTCGAGGCGATGCTCCCGTACTTCACGGAGAAGTTCGGCAATGCGGCCAGCCGCAATCACAGTTTTGGCTGGGAAGCGGAAGAGGGGGTCGATCGTGCGCGCAATCAGATCGCGGCGCTGATCGGGGCCAAGTCGAAAGAAATCATTTTCACCAGCGGTGCGACCGAATCGGACAACCTCGCAATCAAGGGCGTCGTCGAGTTCTACAAGGAAAAGGGCAATCACATCATCACGTGCGTGACCGAGCATAAGGCGGTGCTCGACAGTTGCCGCGCGCTGGAACGTGCGGGCAAGGCGACGGTCACGTATCTGCCAGTCGATAAATTCGGGATGGTCGATCCCGACGCAGTTCGGAAGGCAATTACCGACAAGACCGTGCTGATCACGATCATGTGGGCGAACAACGAAATCGGCACGCTGCATCCGATCGCGGAAATCGGCAAGATCGCGAAAGAGAAGGGCGTGATTTTTCATTGCGACGCGGTGCAGGCGATCGGCAAGGTGCCGGTGGACGTGGAGAAGGCCGGAATCGATCTCGCATCGATCACGGCGCACAAGATTTACGGGCCGAAGGGAATCGGCGCGATTTACGTTCGATCGAAGGGACCGCGCGTGCGGCTGACGCCGACGATGGATGGCGGCGGTCACGAGCGCGGGATGCGATCGGGCACGCTGAACGTGCCTGGAATCGTCGGGCTCGGCGCCGCGTGCGAAATCGCGGGCAACTCAATGCCCGAGGAATCGCACCGCTTGCTGCAACTCAGGAGCAAGCTCGAGGCCGGACTGTTCGAGCGTCTCGACGAAATCTACGTCAATGGGCATCCGACCGAGCGCCTGCCGGGCAACCTGAACGTGAGCTTCGCGTATGTCGAAGGCGAATCGCTGCTGATGGGCATCAACGATATCGCGGTGAGTTCGGGCTCGGCGTGCACGTCGGCGACGCTGGAGCCGTCATACGTGATTCGCGCGTTGGGCATCAACGAGGAATTGGCGCATAGCTCGATTCGCTTCGGGCTGGGGCGTTTCAACACGGAAGAGGAAGTGGATTACGTGACCGAGCGCGTCACCAAGGAAGTGAAGCGGCTCCGCGACATGTCGCCGCTCTATGAGATGGCCAAAGAAGGAATCGATCTCAAGTCGGTAAACTGGAAGCAATAGCGAAGGAATCGGCGGCCGATCGCGGCCGTGGACGATTCGCCGGAGACATTATGGCTTATTCCGAAAAAGTTATTGAGCACTACAACCACCCGCGCAATGTCGGCAGTTTCGCCAAGGATGAGGCGAACGTCGGCACCGGCGTGGTTGGCGCGCCCGAGTGCGGCGACGTGATGAAGCTGCAGCTCAAGATTAGCGATGCGGGCGTGATCGAGGATGCGCGCTTCAAGACCTTCGGCTGCGGCAGTGCGATCGCAAGCTCGAGCTACGTGACCGAACTGGTCAAGGGCAAGCATATCGACGAAGCGATGACGATCAAGAATACGGTCATCGTGAAGGAGCTGAACCTGCCGCCGGTCAAGATTCATTGTTCGGTGCTGGCCGAGGACGCAATCAAGGCTGCGATCACGGACTGGCGCAAACGCAAGGGCGAGCAGATCGAAGAGCCTGCCAAGGCGCGCGAGGCGTAATTTTTGTGGCAGTGATTTCTCTCTCAGAGGGTGCGGTGCAGAAGATCAAGCAGTTGGTCGCCGACAAGGGCGAAGGCGCGGGGCTGCGCGTGAAGGTGGTCGGCGGCGGATGCTCGGGCTTGCAGTATCGCATGGAAATCGACGCGGCCAAGGAGCGCGACAAGGTTTTCGAGCGCGACGGCGCGCGCCTGATCGTCGATAAGAAAAGTTTTCTTTATCTGAACGGTTCGGAACTCGACTACGGCGAAGAGCTGATGTCGTCGGGCTTCAAGGTGGTAAATCCGAACGCCAAGCGCAGTTGCGGATGCGGAGAATCGTTCGTCGTATGAACGGGTGGAGGCGGGAGCAGCAACCCAACCATGATCGAGTGCCCCTCATGTGGACGGCGGCAGGAGCCGCGATTGATATGTGCTGACTGCGGAGCGCCGCTTTCGGCTGAGCTCGACAGTTTCGCCGCCCTGGAACTTCCCCGAAAACTCGCGATCGAATTGCCGGCGCTGGAGCGCGTCTATCACGAGCTCAGCCGCAAGATTCATCCCGATCGATTCGCGTCGAGCGCGGCGGCGATTCGCGACGCGAGCCTGCGCGGGACCGCGCTGCTGACCCGCAGCTACCGGACGCTCAGAGATCCAGTCGCGCGCGGACTTTACTGGCTCGAGCTGCGTGGCGAGAAGCTCGCGGAAAACAACAAGCGAGTTTCCCCCGATTTGGCCGAGATGGTTTTCGACGTGCAGGAGCAGATCGCCGAGCTTCGCGGCGAATCGCCCGCCAGCGATTCGTTCTGGGCGGCCGCAACCCAATTGATTGAAAAGCGTACAAACATTCAGGAGCTGATGGATGCGAGCCGTGCCGAACTCGAGCGCAATTTCGCGGTGTGGGATGAGGGCAAGCCAGATCGCGGATCAATGCTTACATTGGAGTTGAAGGCAATTCTCTCGAAGATCGCCTATCTCAGAACATTGCTTCGCGATGTCGATAGCGCGCTCGAAAGCATCAGGGCAGCCTGAATGGCACGCATATTCGGAATAGACCTCGGCACCACTAACAGCCTGATCGCGGCGATGAACAATGGCGCGCCGAAGGTGATCGCGGACCGCGATACCGGCGCGATTCTGCTGCCGTCGGTGGTTGCGGTTGCTCCTGATGGCGCGGTGACGGTCGGCGAGCCCGCAATCGAGCTGGAACCGCATCTGACGGTAGAGCGCGACGGGCGGGTGAGTGCAGTTGGTTTTCCTGGCGGCGAGTACGGCGCGGTAATTCGATCGGTCAAGCGCTACATGGGACTCGGCGGCGACGAGGTCGCCGCGGAAGAGCGCGCGCGCTACACGTTCGCCGATCTGAGCAGGCCGGTCGTGCGCTTCCAGATTGGAAAGCGCGTTTTTACGCCGCCGCAAATTTCGGCCGAGATTCTGCGCGCGTTGAAGGATCGAGCGGAGAGCGCGCTCGGCAATGAAACCGTCGAACGCGTCGTGATCACGGTGCCCGCCTACTTCAACGACGGACAGCGCCAGGCCACCAAGGACGCGGGCCGGCTCGCGGGACTCGAAGTGGTGCGCCTGGTGAACGAGCCGACGTCCGCGTCGCTCGCGTACGGGCTCAATCAGATGGCGACCGGCAACGTCGCGGTCTATGACTTCGGCGGCGGCACGTTTGACATCTCGATCCTCAGTATCAAGGAAGGAATTTTCGAGGTGCTCGCGACCAACGGCGATACTCATCTGGGCGGCGACGATATCGACCACGCGATCGTCGATTGGCTGCTGCACGAGCTGCCCGACGCCGTGAAGCGCGATCGCCACGTGTGGAACAGCGCGCGGATGGCCGCCGAAGACGCGAAGAAGCGCCTGACCGACGCAGGTGATACTGAAGTCGTCGTCGAGTTGCCGGGTCATACGGTGCGCCGAAATCTCAAGCGCGCCGAGCTCGACAAGATAGCGGCGCCGTTCGTCGCGCGAACGCTCGATCGATGCGCGCTGGCGCTGAAGGATGCGAAGCTCGAGCCGCGCCAGATCGATGCGATCGTGCTGGTCGGCGGCTCGACGCGGATGCCGATAGTGCGCGAGCGCGTTGCCGCGATGTTCCATCGGGAACCGCTGTGCTCGATTGATCCGGACCAGGTTGTGGCGCTGGGAGCCGCCGTTCAGGCTTCCGTGTTAATGGGAACCCAGGGCGACATGCTGCTGCTCGATGTCGTTCCGCTGTCGCTCGGGATCGAGACCATGGGCGGCATTATGGAACGCTTAATCCATCGCAACACGACTATCCCGACCAGCGTTACCGAAGGGTTCACGACGGCTGTGGATAACCAAACGCACGTGGACGTGCATGTTTTGCAAGGAGAGCGGGAGCTTGCTAAGGATTGCCGGAGTCTGGCGCGCTTCAAACTGGGGCCGATACAGCTTCAGCCGGCAGGGGTACCGCGCATCGACGTGACTTTCCTCATCGATGCAAACGGGATACTAAATGTCAATGCGCGAGATCAGCGCACCGGCCGCGAGCACTCGATCGACGTCAAGCCGAGCTATGGACTGACTGACGACGAAATCGAGCGGATGCTCGAAGAGGCGATCGACCTGGGCGAGCAGGATTTGGAGGAGCGCTTGCTGATCGCCGCCCGCAACGACGGCGAGCAGATACTGGGCGCACTGCAGAAGCAGCTCGGCGAGTTCGGGAAGCTGGTGGAAGCCGGCGAGCGCGCGCGCATTGAGGAGACGGCGGAGTGGCTGGAGGCGGCCCGGAAGGGAACCGATCGCGAGCTAATCGCAAATCTGGTCGAGGAGCTGAACCAGGTCACTACTCCATTCGCGGAGCGGATCATGAACGCCGCTATCAAGCTGGTGCTGGAGAAGCGGTCGGTCGAGGAAGTGTCATAAGCGCGACGCGGCGGCAGAGGAAGAAGGACTTATGGGACTCAAGTGGGATCAGGCGGAGGAAATCGCGGAAGTGCTTGCGGAAAATCATCCGGGGCTGAATCCGCTCGATGCGAGATTTACCGATTTGCGCCAATGGACCGTCGATCTCGACGAGTTCGACGACGATCGGAACGCCTCAACCGAGGGCAAGCTCGAGGCGATCCAGATGGCTTGGCATGCGATTTATAAAGAACAGAATGAGGATGATTCTGAATAGGTTTGAATCATAATTCGTCAATAGCGAGTAGTGGAGGAGGTGGGGTGATGGAAGCGACAGCAGTTAATTTGAAGTCCGGACAGGGTGAGAAAATGCAGGAAAAGGAAACTCTTGACGAAAGATTGCCGGGGTTATTCGAGCCCGACACTCTTTTGCCAATTCAATATTTCGAGGCGATGCGCAAAAAGCATCTGCTCGAAGGCGAGAAGCGGCTGATTCTGAGCGTGCTCGAGGACGCGATCGAATGCTTCATGAAGTGTATCGATGCGTCGACCAGCAAGAGCCAGCGGTTGTTCCGCGAGGCCGATGAATGGATCGCCCACGAGGACAAGCGCTGGGTGTTCTCCTTCGACAACGTGTGCGACATGCTCGACATCAATCCCGAGTACATGCGTGGGGGACTCCGGAGGTGGAAAGAGAAGCGCCTCGAAGCGATCGCACGCCAGCGGGCGGTATTGATCGAAGAGGCGGAACGGGCGGCGCTCGAGGCAGCCTCGCAGCCGGCGACTCCGGTTATTCCGATCACAATCGAAGCGCCTGCGGCGCCAGTCGCGATCGCGGCGCAATCGAAGATCGCGGCGAAGAAGCCGGCGCATCTGAAACGCCGTGAGGAACGGGTTCAGATCAAGCGGAGCGGTCAGAAACTGCGCAAGGTGCGCGCGTGATCGATTAGCTCGACGAACAATTGGCGCAAAAGACCGCCAGCGATAAGGCGGCTCGGATCGGGCCGCCTTTTTCGTTTCGGCTGAAACGCAAGCCGGACTTGCGCGGCGAATGCCCTGCTCGTAGCGTTTCCTTCCGATACGTCGCAGGATCCAAGGTGCCTCGGAAACGCGATGCCGCTGAGGACTAAAATCGAATGCCCCAAATGCAGCGCCGATTTGGTGATCAAGCGCGGCGGCGTATGCCCGAATTGCGGCGAGCCGATCACCGAGCACGTCGCCCGAGTGCGCGCGCGCGAACGGCGGATCGAGCAGGTGGTGGCGATAATCGGCACCGCGCTGATGCTGGGGGTGATGCTGGTGACGAGCGGCGTCACGCTGCTCGAGGGAATCGCGGCGTACGCCGTCGTGGGAGCTGTAATATACTACCTGGCGCGCCGCACGTTTGTATAGTTTCGTTCTAAACGTTTGTTAAGTTATCCCGCCGCCCTCGAATCCTGAACATACGTTAAGCCGTTCTCTCCGTTGACGTTTTGCGTCGAGAGAGTTTGCAATGGTGTATCCAGTTCGCGCGAACTACGTACTCAATTTTGTTGGGATGTAGCTAGTGCGGATAGTTTCTCAGAAACGGCCGGTGGCATCGTTAATGCTCTCAACGATCGACAGAGGTATCCGAAGATGAAGTCGAAGCAAGGTCTAATGACTGCTTTGGTGGGAATCGCAATGATCGCGATGCCGATTACTGCGATGGCTGGCGATCACGGTCGCCATTGGCGTTCGGCTGAGCAAGCGCGCACCCGTTTCACGGGGCCGCCGGTAGCCGTGGGAGGCACTCGCTACATGGGACCGCCGGTCGCGCGTGGCGGAGCGGAATGTGAATACCGGCGCCACGACAACGGGAATCACTACGGCTGGGAGAAGCATCGCGGCTGGGAGAAGCATCGCGGCAATTCCAACGCCGGCTACATCTGCGATGACGACGGCGACGATTGCCGTCCGGCGGGGTACGGATATCAGCCCAGCGGTTACGGATATCAGACGATGGCGCCGACCGCGTACGCCGCGCCTGTTTCATATCAGGCTCCCTACTACGGCTCGGGTTACTCGGCCCCGACGTTGGTCGACCCATCCGCGGGCGGTTCGCAGGCAAACTTGATGGCGGCCAAGGCGCAGGCGCAAGCGCAGTTTCAAGCGGCAAAGCAGTCGGGCAACGCGCGAGCGATCCGGAACGCGCGGAAAAATCTCTACGCGATCGACCGCAAGATCGCGCGCACCAATGTCCGTACTACTGGCGTGCCCTATGCGCGATATGGATCGAACGTGTCGCAGACGCCGCTGCATAAGAGACTGCTGAATGGAGTGCTCGGTACGCCGGGATACAATGCGGCGCCGGCTTACGGCAACGGGCTCGCAAACAACAACTACAACGGCGGCGCGCTGCCGGGAGTCGCGGCATATCAGAACTACGGTGCGGCGCCGGTAGCGCCGGCCTACGGCACGCCGTATGCGGGCGGAGCGACTTCGATGCTCGCGCCGCTGCTGCAGAACTTCGTTCCGTAAGCGCCGGAACTCGAACTCCGATCGATGATGCGCCCCGTCCTCCGGCGGGGCGCTTAATTTTTGCGCCTACCAGACTTTAAGGCTTACCAAACTTGCGCCAGGCGCTCGATCGCGCGCAGCACCTTGACGCGTCGTTCATCGGGCGTCGATGCGAACGACGAAAACTGGAGCGCCGTGGTGGTGATGCCCGCGCGCGCGTAATCATCGAGCCGCCGGCGGCATTGCTCGGCGGTTCCGAACACGAAGATTTTCTCGACCATGTCGTCGGGGATCGATTCGAGCGCTTTCTTGCGATCGCCAGCATTCCACGCGGTCATCGCGACCGTCGCTTCCTTGTCGTAGCCGATCTCGCGGAAGAATTGATTGTACTGCGGCACCGTGACGTAGGCAGTGAGCGAGCGGCGAAAGAGGTTGCGCGTGACGTCGGGATCCTCGTCCACGGCGACGATGATTCGGCATACGACGTCGAGCGTGGCGGGATCCTTGCCGGCGGCGCGCATCCCGTCGCGGGTGTGATCGAGCATCGGCGCGACGGTCTCGGGCGTGATGAAATTTACGATCACGCCGTCGCCAAGTTCGCCGGCGATGCGCAGCATCTTCGCGCCTTGCGCGCCGATGTAAATCCGTTGCGGATGCTCGATTGGCAAATCGAGTCGGAAGCCGTTGATTCTGACCATCTTGCCGGCCATCGTGACTTTCTCGCCGCGAAAAATTCCGCGCAGCGCTTCGACCGTCTCGCGCATCTGCGTGACGGGTCTGCGAAACGGCACGCCCATCCAGTTTTCCACGATATTCGGCGTCGAGATGCCCAGCCCCAGCGTGAAGCGGCCGCCGGAAAGGTTGTTGGTGGTGACTGCGGACATCGCAATCAACGGCGCGGGCCGCGTGAAGACGGGGATGATCGCGCAGCCGAAGCGCATCCGCTCAGTGAGCATCGCGGCGGCGGCGATCGGCGCAAACGCGTCGCTCGAAAACGATTCGTAGGACCAGCCGTCGGTGTAGCCGCATCGATCGGCGGTGCGGACCAACTCGGCGAAATGCTTGCCCTGAAAAGGCTCGAACGGGATTGTGATTCCAAGACGCATGTTGAAAGTTCCTCGAAGAGATGAATCTAGCGCAGCGCCGGCGTAGTCGCCTACCACTCGATGATCACAGTGACGCTGCGCGGCTGGGATTGCGCGATGCGAGTTCGAGCACCTGCGCGAGATGGAGTGGGCGTCGGGTCGGCGCGAAGTGTCGAATCTGCGCGCGGCACGAGAATCCGTCGGCGATGACGAACGTGTCGGGCGGCGAATTCTCGATCGCGGGAATCAATACGCGCGATGCGAGCGTGCTCGACAGTTCGAAGTGATCGCGATCGTAGCCGAATGCGCCGGCCATCCCGCAGCATCCGGCGTCGAGCACTTCGACCTCGAGGCCCGCGATGCGCTGTAGCAAGCTGCTTTCGCGATCGATTCCAGCGAGCGCTTTCTGATGACAGTGGCTTTGCACAATCGCGCGTCCGCGAAGTTCTCCGGCGACAAAATCCGGCGCATCCCGCGCGATGAACTCATCGAGCATCAGCGATTGCGAGGCGAGACTGCGCGCCGCCGCGTCCTTGGGGAACAACATCGGCAATTCGTCACGGAAGGTGAGGATACAACTGGGCTCGAGTCCGACAATCGGGACGCCGGACGCGGCAAACGGTCCGAGTACTTTCATCGCGTCGGAGAGGCGCCACTTCGCGCGGTCGAGCATCCCCTGGTCGTAGAGCGGGCGGCCGCAACAGATGTCGCGCGGCGGAATCGTCACGCGGAAACTCGCGCGCTCGAGCACTTCGACCGCGGCGATCGCGACTTCGGGCGCGAAAAAATTGTTGAAGGTGTCGGGAAACAGCACGACCTGGCGCTGGGATATGCTCGCGGGTGCGCGGCGCTTGAACCACGCGCGGAAAGTCTCGGGCGCGAAGCCTGGCAACTCGCGCGCAGGATGAATCCCGAGCAGGCGGCGAGTGAGATTTGCGAACGGCGCCGTCTGCGATAACGCATTGGCGAGGCGCGGCGCCGCCGATGCGAGGCGGGAGAATTCGTGCAAGCGGCCGAAGAAGTGCGACGAAAGCGGGCGCCGATGACGCCGATAGTAGTGCGCGAAAAACTCCGCTCGATACGCCGCCATGTCGATCGACGACGGGCATTCGTTCTTGCACGCCTTGCACGAAAGACAAAGATCGAGCGCCGTTTTCACGTCAGGATGATCGAAGCCGCCGGCGAGCAAATCGGTCGTCATCGCTTCGAACAGGATTCGCGCACGGCCGCGCGTCGAGTGCATTTCCTCGCGCGTCGCCATGTACGAGGGACACATCGTGCCGGCGTCGGTCTTGCGGCATTTGCCGATCCCGACGCATTTCAGCGTCGCGCCGGCGAGCCCGTCCTCCGCGCTGAAATCGAAGTGCGTCGAGACTCGCGCGGGCCGATAGTTCGCGCCGAGTTTGAGATGCGAATCGAGCGGATGCGCATCGACGATCACGCCCGGATTCATCATCGAAGCGGGATCGAAGATTTGCTTGAAACTGCGGAATGCGCCGATCAACTCGGGACGAAAAATCATCGGCAACAGTTCGGAACGCGCGATGCCGTCGCCGTGCTCGCCGGAAATCGAGCCGCCCAGTTCGGCGACCAGAGCGCCGAGTTCCATCATCGTCCGGCGAAAGGTCGCGATACCGGGCGCGCTTGCCAGATCGAAATTGACGCGCGCATGAACGCATCCTTCGCCGAAATGTCCGTAGTAGGTCGCGACGCGAAGGCCGTGATAGTTGAGGATTCGATCGAAGCCGCGGAGAAATGCGCCGAGATTTTGCGGCGGCACCGCGGAATCCTCGGCGCCCGGCCAGGTGCGCGGACGCCCGGGAATAAACGCGCTCGAGCCGAGCCCGGATTCGCGGATTTGCCACACGGTGGTTTGTTCGCGCGCGTCGGAGAGGAACGCGGCGCCGGTGCATTGAGGGACGCGATGCGCTTGATCGATTAATCGCTCGGCGCGAGCGCGCGCTTCATCGTCGGTAGCGCCGCCGAGTTCCACCAGCAGGAACGCACGGCCAGCGGGAAGGAACTTCACACCGGGCATCGACTTGATGCGCGCGAACTCGGGCAAATTGTGATCGAAGCCTTCGACGGCCTCGGGGCGATGCTCCAAAATCCACGGCGTCTGATCCGCAGCGATGA
Organism: Candidatus Binatus sp.; assembly: GCF_030646925.1. Lineage (NCBI taxonomy): Bacteria > Candidatus Binatota > Binatia (SeqCode) > Binatales (SeqCode) > Binataceae (SeqCode) > Binatus (SeqCode) > Binatus sp. (SeqCode). The sequence goes on from NZ_JAUSKL010000016.1 coordinate 26,555, forward strand.
ACACGTCATCGAACCCAAGCACCGCGAGCGCGATTTTCCGCGGACGAGGCACGGCTCGGACCGTCGCGCGGAGAATGATTGCGAGAGTGCCTTCGGAGCCGACGATTGCACGGCTGAGATTGAATCCGCGCGCGGGCATCAGCTCGTCGAGGTTGTAGCCGGAGACGCGGCGCGGAAGTTTCGGGAAGTGATCGCGGATTGAATCGGCGTTTCGATCGCGCAGCTCGAGCAGCCGCGAGTGGATTTCACCAACGCGACCTCGTTGCGCGATAGCGTCTCGGATATCGCCATCCGACATTGCGCCTTTGAGCGACAGCCTTGTGCCATCGTAGAGCGCGACTTCCAGCGCCTCGACGTTATCGACGGTTTTGCCGTAGGCCGCCGAATGCGCGCCGCACGAATTGTTGCCGATCATGCCGCCGATGGTGCATCGATCCTTGGTCGAAGGATCGGGCGCGAAGAAAAGGCCGTGGGGCGCAAGCGCGGCGTTCAGATGACTCTGCACGACGCCGGGCTCGACGGTCGCGACGCGGGCATCGGCGTCGATCGACAGAATGCGATTCATGTACTTCGAGAAATCGAGCACGATCGCGACGTTGCACGCCTGGCCGGCGAGACTGGTGCCTCCGCCGCGCGCGAGGATCGGAATCGAGTGCTCGCGGGCGATCGAAAGCGCGGCGAGCACGTCGGCTTCATGGCGCGGAATTACGACCGCGATCGGAACCTGCCGATAGTTCGACGCGTCGGTCGAGTAGATAGCGCGGGTGCCGGCGTCGAAACGTACTTCGCCTTCGATTGCGCGGCGCAGTCTAGATTCGAGTGCGGTCGCCATGATCGATCGGGATTGTAGATGATCTTGCCTGGGGACGCAGAACCCTCACCTACCCGCCGCAGGAGCGGCGGGCTTCCTCTCCCGTAAAGTAACGGGCGAGGTAGATCAGAAGTAACGGCAGATTTCGCGGATTACGCAGATTAAGGAAATCGCGGCCGATCAGCCGCGACAGTATCTTCTGAAATGAATCTGCGGAATCTGCGGTTAAGTTTTCGTTTTCGAGAAGATCTAGAGGCCGAGGGTTTTCAGGCCGGGTCTCGGCGCGCCGACCAGCGCGACCATCTTGCCCTCGGGCGCGCGATTTTCATGCATCGCCTGGTGGCATTCCGGGATTTCCTCGAACGAGAAAGTTTTCGCGACGCATGGATCGATCTTGCCGTCCACCACGAGCTGATTGAATGCGTAAGCCTGTTCGTCGTTGGCGAAATGCGATCCCTGCAAGCGCTTTTGCCGCATCCAGAGGTAGCGCAAATCGACGACCGCGTTGTAGCCGGTGGTGCCCGCGCAAATCACCACCATCCCGCCGGTATCGCAGACGAAGACCGACGTGCCGATGGTGTCCTCGCCCGGATGCTCGAACACGATGCGCGGATTTTTGCGCTCGCCGACGATGTCCCAAATTGCCTTGCCGAACTTTCGGCATTCAGCCGCCCACTTGTTGTAGGTCGCTACGTCTTTCCAGTGCGGCATCATGCCCCAATGCAGATATTTCCTGCGATTGATGACGCCCTTGGCGCCGAGCTTCATGCAAAAGCCGGCTTTGCGATCGTCGCCTACAACGCCGACCGGGATACCGCCTTCGGCCTTTACGATCTGAATCGCCATGCATCCGAGTCCGCCCGACGCACCCCAAATCAGGACGACGTCGCCGTGGCGCACGATATTCGGCGACCATCCCATTAGCATCCGGTACGCGGTCGCGCCGACCAGCGTTGGTCCCGCGGCTTCTTCCCAGGTGAGATGGCGCGCTTTGGGCATGCATTGATGCGCCTGGACTTTGGTGAACTGGGCGAAGCTGCCCCAATTGGTTTCGTAACCCCAAATTTTGAACGACGGATCGTACATCGGATCGTCGCCGTTGCGGACCGCGGCGCAATCCTTGTCCCAGATGCCGCAATGGATGACGACTTCGTCGCCGATTTTGACGTTGCGCACGTCGGCGCCGACGGCATACACGATTCCCGACGCGTCGCTGCCGCCGATATGGAAATCGGAATGATCGTATTTTGATTTCTGGCGCGCGCCGATTACGTCCACCGGCGAGCCGAGCGCCGCCCATACGTTGTTGAAATTGACGCCGGCCGCCATTACGTAAACCAGCACTTCGTCGGACTTGATCGAGGGAACGTGAATTTTTTCGACTTTGAAGGCGTGGCGCGGGTCGCCGAATCGATCCGCCCGGATGAGCTGGGCGTACATATTTTTCGGCACGCGCCCGATCGGCGGCACTTCGCCGATCTCGTAAATATCCTTGGCGTGCATGCTAGTAGGTTATCACCTCGCCCCCATTGAACTTAACGGTGATTTCGGCGGGAATCCGATTTCGCTGTCAGGCATCGCCTACCGTCATGCGCGCAACTAAGTACCTGTTTGGCGCGGCTTTGACAATAGCCAACCTTTCAGGTGTTAGGGAGACGAATCAAGCTGCAGGGTCGGTTGACGCGCGAGGCCGAATTCCATAAAAAACGGACTCGGCTCCGAAAGCCGCGGTCATTTCGAGAAGATTGCAAACGGATTCCTGCTGTCAGCGGGAGCGGACCTGTCTGCTCCTGATGCGGACAACGAACCGCGGCTGACTTGCATGAGCGCCAAGATACAAAGGTTATAGTACCAAGGTCACAGACAGAGGCAGCCAGAATCAGATGGCGGTGCGCAAAATCGAGCGTGGCCACTACTTCGAAGACTTCGAAGTGGGCCATCTTTTCAAGCATCATTGGGGCCGGACGATCACCGAAGGCGACAACAGTTTCTTCAGCAGCGTCACGATGAACTTCAACCCGATTTATTTTAACCGCGAGTACGCGCAAAGCCTCGGCTACAAGAATGTAGTCGTGAATCACATGCTGGTGATGAACGTCGTGTTCGGCTTGTCGGTCGAGGATTTGAGCGAGCGTGCGATCGCGCATCTCGGCTACGAGAAAATGAAATTCGGCGAGACGGTGTATCCTGGCGATACGATAACCTCGCAATCGCTGGTGCTCGAAAAGCGCGACACCTCGAAGCCGGATCGTGGCGTCGTCAAATTCCGCACCACCGGCCACAATCAGCGCGGCGAGAAGGTGCTCGAATACGAGCGTCCGGTCCTGATTCGCAAACGCACGTCCGCGTAGGAGTCCACCCAAAAAATGCCGCTGGTTACGCCTGAGCATGAGTTGATCCGCCGCTCGGTCCGCGATTTTGTCGAGGCCGAGGTCAAGCCGATCGCCAACGACCTCGATCGCAACAACCAGGAGATCCCGGAAAGCATCCTGAAGCAGATGGCCGAGCTGGGCTACTTCGGCGTGATCTTTCCCGCCGAAGAGGGCGGCATGGGCCTCGATTATATCGCGATGGCGATCGTCACCGAGGAGCTGTCGCGCGGATGGCTCAGCGTCGGCTCGGTGATGACGCGCAATATCATTACCGGCACGCTGATCAGCGCCAACGGCACGCCCGAGCAGAAGAAGCGGCTGCTGCCGAAGATCGCTCGCGGTGAGATGCTGACGGCGGCGGCGTTCACGGAACCGGACTCGGGCAGCGATACCGCGTCGTTCAAAACGCGGGCGGTGAAGCAGGGCGACGGCTACCTGATCAAAGGATCGAAAATGTGGTGCACGTTTGCCAATCGCGCGAACATGCTGACCGTGATGACGCGGACCGATCCCGACGTGTCGAAGCGGCACAAGGGTCTGTCATTGATCCTGCTCGAAAAGGAGCCGGGCGACGATTTCATGCCGCCGCAGCTTACCGGCTCCGCGATTCCGACGGTAGGTTATCATGGGATGCGCAGTTACGCGCTGCAATTCGATGACGCGTTTGCGCCGGCCGAGAATCTAATCGGTGGCCAGGAAGGCCGGGGTTTTTATCAATTGATGGCGAGTTACGAGGCGGCGCGAATCCAGACCGCGGCGCGCGGCGTCGGCGTGGCGCAGGCGGCCTTCGAATGCGCGACCAAATATGCGAAGCAGCGGACGCAGTTCGGCCAGCCGATCGGCGATTTCCAGGTGATTCGGCACAAGCTCGCGCACATGGCAGTGGAAATCGAAGCGGCGCGGCAGCTTTGCTACTATGCGGCAGCGGAGAAAGACACCGGACGCCGATGCGACTACGAGGCGGGCCTCGCCAAGGCGTTCGCGGCCGAGATGGCGGAACGCGTGACGCGCGAAGCGATGCAGGTGCACGGCGGCTACGGCTACTCGATGGAATTCGAGGCGCAGCGTTTCTGGCGCGACGCGCGCGTGCTGTCGATCTTCGAAGGCACCAGCGAGATTCAGTACGAAGTCATCGGGCGCCGAATCATGGAGCAGGATTAGCGCGCATGAGCATCACGCAGGACGGCAGCTACTTCGAGGATTTCACCGTCGGCGAAACGCTGCAGCATCAGCGCGGCCGCACGATCACGGAATCGGACAATCACGTTTTTACTTCGCTGGTGATGAACACTGCGGAGCTTCACTTCAATCAGGATCTGATCGATCGGAATCCGGGCGCGTACGTGGGCGGCAAGCTGCTGGTGTATGGCGGCGTAGTGCTGGCGTTCACGGTCGGATTGGCGTCCGAGGACACCAGCGAGAACGCGATCGCGGAGGTCGAGATGGATAACGGGCGGCATACCAATCCCGTTTTTCACGGCGACACGATCTATGCGGAATCAACCGTGCTCGAGAAGCGCGATTCCGATCGCCCCGACGCCGGACTGGTCAAGTTCAAGCTGGTCGGCAAGAAGCCCGACGGCACGGTGGTCGTCGAAATCGAGCGCACGGTTCTGATCAAACGAAAGTCACATTACCTGGCGCCCTGAAAACAGCCGAAGCGGACAAGCAGGAGATCGAGCAATGTACGTCCTGGATAAAGGCACGCGTTTCGTAATTCCACGCACCGAAATGACCTACCCCGGCCACAACATGAAGTTGCATCAGACCGCCGCCGACGCGGTGAAGGCGCCGGTCGATCACGTGATGGCGGATTTCGAGGATGCGTGTCCTTACGAGTTCAAGGGCGAGAAGAGCCGCAAGGTGATGGTCGAGGCGCTGAACACCCTCGACTTCGGCAAGAAGATCGTGACGGTGCGGCCGAACAATATCCATTCGAAGTTTTTCAAGGGCGACATGGAAGCGATCATGCTGGGCGCGCCGAATCGCTTCCATGGAATCATGCTGCCGAAGACGCGCGGATCCGAAGAGATTCGCGAAGTATCGAAGCTGCTCGACGATTTGGAAAAGCGCGGCGGCTGGACTTATCGCGTGCAGATCGAGTCGTTGATCGAGACGCCGCATGCGCTGGTGCATGCCTACGAAATCGCGACCGCGTCGGATCGCATGTGCGGACTGGTGTTCGGAATCGCGGATTACGCGGCGAATCTTGGCATCCGCGAGATCGTCGAGAATCAGAACCAGAATTTTCACTACTCGAAGCAGGCGGTCGTGGTGGCGGCGAAAGCGGCCGGACTGCATGCGATCGACAACGTCTATCTGCGCTTGTGGCGCAAGGAAGATTCACCCGAGCGCGTCAAGCAGTTGCAGGAAGGGCTCCGCGAAAAGAACGTCGGCGCGGCGAACCTCGGGATGGACGGGACGTGGGTGATTCATCCGCAGCAGGCGGAGATCGCCAATGCCTGCTACACGCCGAGCGGCGATCAGGTCGAAGAAGCGCGCCGCGTGATCAAGCTCTACCACGAGAAGGGTGGCGGCTCGATGGCGGATCCAAAATCGGGCGAGATGATCGACGAAGCGACGATCAAGATTGGACTGATGGACCTCGCGAAGGGCGCGCAGGCGGGCCTCGTGTCGGATGCGGAGCTGAAAGACTGGTCGGCGAAGAGCCGCGAGATCACCGGCTACGACATCCTGGAGTTGATGCGCCGCACCGCATAAGAAAAGCGCGGTGCGAGAAATCCTGGACTGCTGTCTGGCTTTTGTACGTGGGCCGACTGCACCCTCACCCGCGCCCGACTGTTCGTCGTGCGCGACCTCTCCCGCAACGAAGCGGGCGAGGGAAAGATCGGGATTTCTCGCTGCGGCTCGAAAGGACCGGCAGACGGGATTCATTCTTCGCGCAGTAACCACGCGCGAGAATGACAGAAAAGTGCGAGCCCGAGAATGTCGGAAAGTCAACCGATCAGGGGACGGGGGCGGCAGCGAGCAGGCCGGCGGCCTCGTCATAGCCAAGCATCAGGTTCATGTTCTGCACGGCCTGACCCGCGGCGCCTTTGCCGAGATTATCGATCGCCGTGATCACCAGCAGCGTATCGCTCCGCTTATCGAGCACATACGACAGTTCGCAGAAATTGGTTGCGCGCACGTTGCGCAGTTCAGGCAATTCGCCGCGCTTCAGGATACGCACGAAGCGCGACTTGGCGAAGCTCGCCTCGAATGCCGCGTGAACGTCGCTCTCCGAGGTGCCGCGGCGCGGGCGCATGAAGATCGAGGTCAGGATGCCGCGCGTGATCGGCAGCAGATGCGGCACGAACAGCAGCGCGATATCGCGGCCGAGCGCAGCGCCGATTTCCTGCTCCATCTCAGGCACGTGGCGATGATTGCCGACGTTGTACGCGCGGAAATTTTCGTTCACTTCGGCGAACAGATACTCGACTGAAGCGGCGCGTCGGGCGCCGGTCGTGCCGGATTTGGCGTCGATGATGATCGACGACGGTTCGATCAGATCGCGGCGAATCAGCGGCAGCAGCGCGAGCAGCGCGCCGGTCGGATAGCATCCGGGATTCGCGACCAGCCGCGCTTCCCGCAGTTCAGGCCGATGAAATTCGGTGAGGCCATAAACCGCCTCTCGCAGCAGATGCGCGGCGGCGTGATCGACGCCATAAGTGGTGCGATATGCAGCCGGGTCCTTCAGCCGAAAATCCGCGGATAAGTCCACGACCTTGATGCCGCTCCTGACAAATTCGGCGAGTACCGGAGTGCCGACTTTTTCCGGCAGGCATGAGAGCACGATCTCGGCGCGGCCCTGCAGCAAGTCGGGACGCAGTTCCTCGAATGGCGGCAGATCGACGCCCGCCATGTGACGGTAAACGTCGGCCACTTCGCGGCCGGCGTAGTGCTCGGAGGTCAGCACGCTCAACTCGACGAACGGATGCGCCGCGAGGATGCGCACCGCCTCGATACCGGAGTATCCGGAGGCGCCCACCACGGCCACTTTGACCCTATCGCGCGTAGCCATTGCGCAGAATGCGATACTCCCCTGTCAGCGGATGATGAAGCAACTGAGTATCACGATTGTGAACGTCGAGCCAGTTACTTGCTATCGAACTCGAAAATCATGTCGGTCGGCGGATGCTCGGGATTCGCGTTGAGCCGCTCGAGAAAATATTGCACCGGCGTGTCGGAGGGCCGCTCGGAGCTTAGTTGCTCGAGTTCGTCGCGCGCGGCAGGCGCGCTGCCGGCGCGGATCATCTTGAGCGCATCGGCAAAGCGGCGGTAGAAAACCGGATCGACGCTGTCGTTCTCGAGGCCGGCGATCTCCACGATCGGCACATACAGTTCCTTGCCTTTCACTCTCACCTGTCCGAGTTCGCGCGCGATAAACCCGGCGCCAGCTTCGGTGTAAGTCTGCAAGCTAACCAGCATCCGCACTTTGAACTGGCGGGTAAGTCCTTCGAGGCGCGACGCGAGATTCACCGTGTCGCCGATTACCGAATAATCGAAGCGCCGCTCGCCGCCGAAGTTGCCGACGATTCCGTCGCCGGTCGCGATGCCCACGCCGATGTCGAGATCCTTGAAACGCGCGTCGCGCACGCGCATCGCGTCCAGCTCCGCGAGCATCGCAAGCCCGGTCTCGACCGCGGCGCGCGCGTGATTGGGCAAATCGAGCGGCGCGCCCCAGAACGCCATGATTCCATCGCCGCGAATCTTGTCGACCACGCCGTCACTCTCGAGGATTCGATCGGTCATCTTGGTCATGTAGTCGTTGAGCAGCGCGACTAGCGCCGCGGGATCGGTGCGTTCCGAAAGGCCGGTGTAGTTCACGATATCCGCGAACAGGATGGACAGATGGCGGCGCTCGCCGCTCAACTTGAGCGCGCCAGGATTATCGACGATCGCGGCGACCACGTGCGGATGCAAATAGTGTTCAAACGCGACGCGCAGGTAGCGCTTCTCGAGTCCCTCGGTGACGTAGCGGTAGCCAGCCAGCACCATGTAGATGGTGAGTGCGGCCGTCATCGGAAACGCGATACCGATAACCAGGCCGTCATTGATGAGTTGAAACTGCGCGTAAATGTAGTAGCCGCCGATTAGAATGACGCCGGCCATCGCCGACCCGAGAGCTGTGAGCCAAGCGACCGCGAGCGCCATCGCGATTCCGATGACCACGGTAGCGTACATCGCAATCTCCGTTGACTCGAACGGATGACGCATGAAGTCGCCGAGCAGCAGATTGTCGATCGCATGCGCGTGAATCTCGACCCGTGGCAGGTCGCCGCCAATAGGAGTGACCGCGCGATCGCCGAGCGCATGCGCCGTTGCGCCGACCAGTACGATTTTTCCCGCCAGTTTTTCAGGCGCGATTTTGTGATTGATGATGTCCGATATCGAGTAGTACGGAAACGGATGCTTGCCGCGCCGATAGTTCACCAGCATCAGGCCCTGATCGTCCACCGGGATATTTACCGTGCCGAGCGCGACCCTGGTTACGCCGGTTTCGCCGAGACTGAGCGATAGCGTTTGCCCGCCAGCGAAGGCAGCGGCCGCCGCCAGGAACAGCGGCACGCAGTAGCGATCGTCGAACTTCACCACGGTCAGCAGGTGGCGCAGCTCGCCGTCCGCGTCAGCATCGACGTCCACGTATCCGATCGCGTGTGCCGAATCGTTAAGCAGATTGACCGGTGGCAGGTAGGCCTCGGCGCTGATCAAATCCTTGGTCGCGCCCGGCGTCGATCTGACGATTCCATAGATCATCGGACCGGGTTGCCGAATCTTGTCCAGAAATCCGATCTTGCTCGCGAGTTGTTCGCGGCGTTTGAAATAGTGGCTCTCGAATGGATAGCCGAGGATGCTCGTACCTTGGGATTTCATCGCGTCGGCGAAGGCCTGATCGTTGCTCGTGCCGAGCGCGTCGCCGATATTTTGCTGCTTGATGCCGAGACCGATAAGGCGCTTTGCGATATTCGAGCGCATCAGGTCGCCGTTGTCGGTCTCGCTGAAGACCGTATCGAAACTGATCACTGCGGCCTTGTAATCCTTGAGCGCATCGACGAGTTGCGCGAGGACGTTGCGCGGCCACGGCCATTGGCCGAGTTGCGTGAGGCTCTTGTCGTCAATCGCGGCGATCGCGACGACGCCGGAGGGAGGCGTCACGGGCAGCCGGGCGACTCTAAGATCGTAGGCGACCAAATCGGCGCGCTCGAACACGGCGCCGTAGCGGAATTTGAACATGAACAATCCCGCCACCAGCGCGATTCCGATCGCGAATGTGCGCCAGGAAAACTTTAGCGAGGGTCGTTTGGAGCGCGCGGGCGGCATCGTTGAACGTGCGACCAGCTTAGCTGTGTGCGCGCGCCGCTAACAGTGCAGCGCGCGTGAATCGAGGCTCAAAGTCCTCGCCTCCGCGCCGGGGACTTATTCGAAGAAATTAAGCTGCTTGAACATACTGAGTTGCCCGTATTGATGAGCACTGCCGTAGCCAGCTTGTGCGGTAACGCCCATCTGCCATGGGCGGTAGTAGAAACCGATATCAGGTCCGCCCTGGCCATCGACGCCCTCGACGAAGCCGCCAGCGTAGAAGGCGCCTCCGCCACCGGCAAGAATCATGTACTTCTCAGTCGAATACACGATCGTCTGCAAGTCGATTTCGTTGCTGGTTACCTGATTCTGCCAGTCATGGATCGAGCTGAAGGACAGGTTGATCGGATGACGGCTGTGCAGCCAGAGCCAGCTCGAGAAATCGCCCTCGACCAAGCTCCCGTGACTGTTGCCGGTGTCCTTGCCGCCGGAAACCCATAAATGCGTCCCGGGCAGCAGCGTGAAATCGAGGCCGCCCTGAAAGCGCCCGAAGTTCAACCGCGACGAATGCCCCGAACCGGGGGACAGCGGACTGTCGAAGCCCTCGCCGATCCAGAGCTGATAGCCGGTCGCGCGCCCGAAGCCGCCGATATAAGGCGTAAGAGTCTGCTCGACCTGCACGCCTTCCTGGAGAACGCCGTACTTATCGCTGACGTAGCCGCCGCCAAACACCGTCACGTCGAGCCGGCCCGGATCCTGAACCGAGAAGAATCCCGGGTAGTAGTTGTTGAAGAATTGAGCACGCGCGGCGGGTGCCACCGCGACGATGCCGACAATCACGATCGAGGCGGCCGCAAGGCACAGGGGGACTATTCTTTTTATCTGCACGTTCGGCACCTCCACCATCACCTCGCACCCGGTTGAATTGGACTGCAAACGGGGCATCCGGGTGAGGGTGCGCCACTTGCGCCCGGCATCGCCCCAGCGAAGCCGGAAGTCGCGCCCGCGCCGCCGCCGTACGACGCCGCGCCGGTCATCGCGAGCGGACCGGGCGGTACCGGCGAGAACTGGCACGGGACGGTGGCTTCATAGCCCGCGCCGACATCTTCGCCGGCGTTTGGAGCGGCGCTCGATGCGAGATTCACCGTTCCTTCATAGACGGAGACGTCGGTGTAGCGGGAGCATCCGTCGTAGAACGGCCGCACCGCGCCTTCGCTGTATGCGGTGTCGAAGCGGGTGCCGCGAACTGCCGCAACCGCGTTTGGCGTATGCACTTCGTAAGCGGCCGCGGCGCCACCGGTCGCGTTGACGATCGATCTGAGGACTCCGGAGAACAGGCTCACGTGAGTCGCCGGCGCGCCTGCGCCGCCCAGTTGGTCGATATTGATCGCGCTCGCGGGGCCGAGTTCGAGCCGGCTCTGATCGCTCAGCACGATCCCCGCGTGACCGTCGAGGCCGGTGACCACCCGGTCGCCAACATTCACCGCGGTGCCCGCGGTCGCAGCCGACGTCGCGCCGCCGCGCTGAAGCTGGACTTGGCCGGTGGCGACGGTGATCGAGCCTGCCGCGGCCTGGGCAAATGCCAACTCTGGTGCTGCCAATGAAAGAGCGCTCAACCACACAACCGCGGCGCCAAGCACACTGAGCAGATGGGTTCGACTTCTTTGCGTCATCGAATGGGCGCTCCTTCGCACCAGCGCAATCTCTAATTGCGGGCATCGTACATTGTCGAACCATAAAACGTAAGTGCTGGTATGAAAGAAAAGGGCGCGAGTGGCGATACCTCGCGCCCGAGAGATCCGGATCGAATTGAGCCTGCGACGCGGCTAGCGCTTCGAGTATTGCGGCCGCTTGCGCGCTTTGTGATGCCCGTACTTCTTGCGCTCGACCTCGCGCGAATCGCGAGTCAGCATCCCGCCTTTGCGCAGCGGCGGGCGCAGCGTCTCGGTCCCTTTCACCAAGGCTCGCGAGATTCCATGACGCACCGCGTCGGCCTGCGCCGCGATCCCGCCACCCACGACACTGACGAGCGCGTCATATTGCCCGACCGTCTCGGTGACTTCGAACGGCTCGAGAATGCGCATCCGCGAAGTAGGGCGCGGGAAGTAATCCTCGAGCGTGCGCTCATTGATGACGATAGTGCCGGTGCCGGGAAACATCCGCACCCGCGCAATTGCAGTCTTGCGCCGGCCCGTTGTCCAGATGATGTTTTTCTTTTCTGCCATGTGACCTTTGAACAGCCTCGATCAGAGGGTGATGAGATTGGGTTTTTGCGCGGCGTGCGGATGCTCCGCGCCGCGATACACCTTCAGTTTGTTGAACATCTGATGCCCCAGCCGATTCTTCGGCAGCATCCCCTTCACCGCCATCTCGATCATTCGCTCGGGCTTGTTATCGAGCATCTTGCCGGCCGAGGTGGTGCGAATGCCGCCGGGCCATCCGGTGTGCCGATAGTAAATCTTGCCGACTAGTTTGGCGCCGGTCAGCTTCACTTTCGCGGCATTGACGATGACGACGAAATCGCCGGTGTCCTGGTGGGGCGTGAAATCCGGGCGGGTCTTGCCGCGCAGCAGGCTTGCTGCGCGCGAGGCGACGCGGCCGAGCGCGTGCTCACTGGCATCGATTACGACCCAATTGCGGTCGCGCAGTCCGCTCTCGCGAGAGATGCTGCGGGTTTGTTCGGTCAGCTTCAACTTCGTTCACCCAATAGATAAAGATTTGGCGGGGCCGATGGGATTTGAACCCACGACTTCCGACGTGACAGGCCGGCGTTCTAACCGGGCTGAACTACGACCCCGCCTGAACCATCCTTTGTTACATTTTTGCGCCCGCGGAGCAACCAAGGCGGAAGCGCATTACTGGCTTAATTTGGGCTTGAGTGTCTGAATTTGAAATTACGGGTGGCCTACTTTGGTTTGAGGCGTGGATCGTCACTAGCGATGCAAACAGATTTCGCCATCCGGAGCGTAAAGTATTCGTCACGGTTCGGCAGTCGCTGGAAACCCTCTCAGCCGGCGTCCTGATCTGAGCTGCACTGCGTCGCGGTGTCGAAAGAATCCTCTATGTCCCACTTTTGTAGGGGCGCCATCGTCAGCACGGTGGGATGCCCGTTGACTTTTATCACTGGCGGTACCATCAGATACCAGGCCACGAGTGCGAGGGTGGCGGCGTGATGGCGCTGCTTCATGGATCTCCAATTAACCAACGCACGCACTGAGAAGAAGTCGAAACGTCTTTAACATAGCTCGCTCTTTTCTTTACCTCGCCCGCTTCGTTGCGGGAGAGGTCGGCAGCGGCGAACAGCCGATGCCGGGTGAGGGTGCAGTCGGCTCATGCTATGCCTCGGTCTGACGTGTCTTCCACTCGGCCAAAAACGATCGATGGCGTAACGCTCCATCGAAGTCGTGCACTTCGCCACGAAGCAACCGGCGCGGAAACCAAGTTGTGGTACGCGCTGCGCGGAGGGCAGATTGAGAATTTCAAATTCCGGCGACAGTACCCGATCGGAAAGTTCATCGTGGATTTCTGCTGTGTCGGAAGAAAGCTGATTATCGAATTGGATGGCAGTCAGCATGCCGAGCAAGCTGCCGACGACAAGGAGAGAACGTCCTGGTTCGAGAAGCGCGGATATCGCGTTATTCGGTTCTGGAATTTTGAAGTCATGGAGTCCCTCGCCGACGTGCTCGACCGAATCAAAGAGGCTCTCGACGACGCGTCTGCACCCTCACCCGCCGATCCCTCACTTCGTTCGGTGTCGGCGACCTCTCCCGCAACGAAGCGGGCGAGGTAAAGACGCGGCGGCTTCGCTGAGCGGGATAGCTCCCGCAACCAAGCGGGCGAGGTAAGGAAAGGAGCGGGCGAGGTAAAGAAACACCCTCAGCGCCGACACGTTACTGCGCGAAAATCCGTAACTTGAATCGAGTCAGTTCGTAACCTATTTTGAAAATCGCTTTGATATTCGTCCGCGAGCACCACTCAGACGCTATTACTTGGTCGCATTCGCGGGCAGGATGAAAATCCGTAACCATTGGCGCTCGACTTCGCGGCAGCGAACTTAGACTCGGGCCCTCGGCAACATCTATGTGGATCGTCCGCCTCGCGCTTCGCCGGCCACTCTCGGTCGGCGTGATGGCGCTCCTGATGCTCGTCCTCGGCGTGCTCAGCTTCGGCTTGATGAACGCCGACATTTTCCCATCAATCGATCTGCCGGTAGTGATGGTGGTGTGGAATTACCCGGGCCTCTCGGCGTTCGACGTCGAGCGGCGGATGGTGTTCATCAGCGAGCGCGCGTTTTCGACCACGGTCAACGGGATCGAGCATATCGAGTCGAGTTCGATCAACGGCGTCGGCATCCTGAAAGTATATTTTCATCCGGGCAGCGACGTCGGCGGCGCGATCGCGCAGATGAACGCCGTCTCCGAAGCGATTCTGAACATCCTGCCGCGCGGGGTTCAGCCGCCGCAAATCATTTCGTATAACGCGACTAACGTGCCGGTCGCGCAGTTGAACATCTACAGCGAGGTGCTCTCGACCAACAAGCTGTTCGACTACGGACTGAATTTCATTCGCGTGCAGCTATTCACGATTCCGGGATTTTCGTCGCCGGCGCCGCTCGGCGGCGTCAATCGATCGGTGATGGTCAATCTGAATCCGGCCGCGCTCTACGCCAACGGGCTTTCGGCGTTCGACGTCGGCAACGCGCTCGCCTCGACCAACGTCGTCATCCCGTCGGGCACGGCGAAGATGGGCAACTACGAGTACACCGTCGATCTGAACATGTCGGTGCCGAAGGTGTCGGACTTCAACCAGTTGCCGATCAAATATCAGAACGGCGCGCCGGTTTTTCTGGGCGACGTGGCGCCGGTGACCGATTCGCATCAGCCGCAGACCAACGTGGTGCGCTTCAACGGCCAGCAAGCGACCTACCTGATGGTGATCAAGCATGCGGACGCCTCGACGCTGGCGGTGGTCGATGCGGTCAAGAAACGGCTGCCCGAGATTCGGGCGGTGGCGCCGAAGGGATTGAACGTCGCCCTCACCTTCGACCAATCGGAATTCGTGCGCGCCGCGTTGCGCGACGTAATGCAGGAGGCGATCACCGCCGCACTGCTGGTCGCATTGATGGTGATGCTGTTCCTCGGCTCGCCGCGCAGCATGCTGATCGTGATCACGTCGATACCGCTGTCGATTCTCACCGCGATCGTCGGCCTGAAGCTCACCGGGCAGACCATCAATACGATGACGCTTGGCGGAATCGCGCTGGCAGTTGGAATGCTGGTCGATGATGCGACGGTCGAAGTCGAGAACATCCATCGCAACCAGGCGATGCATAAGCCGTTACTGGTCGCGATTCTCGACGGTGCATCGCAAATCGCCGGCCCAACATTTGTCGGCACCATTTCGATTTGCATCGTTTTCTTCCCGGTCGTGCTGCTGACCGGAGTTGCGCGATTCCTGTTCACGCCGCTCGCGCTGGCGGTGGTATTCGCGATGCTGACCTCGTATCTACTGTCGCGCACGCTGGTGCCGTCGATGGCGCGGTATCTGCTCCCCGAGAGCAACGACGATCATATCGGCGACGGCCGCTGGGCGAAGTTCGCGCGGGGATTCGATGCGCTATTCGAGCGGGTGAAGGAGAGTTATCGATTCGGGCTCGCGAAGTTCGTCGCGCAGCGCACCTTCGGACTCATTTGCGTCGCGATCGTGATCGTTTCGTCGGCGGGACTGCTGTTCGTGGTCGGCGAAGATTTTTTTCCGAAAGTGGACGCCGGCATGATGAAGTTGCACGTGCGGATGCCGACCGGGACGCGCGTCGAGACCACTGAGTACATCGTGGATAACATCGAGCGCACGATCCGCACCGTGATTCCGGCCGACGAAGTGGCGGGTATCAGCGATACGATCGGACTCCCGCTCTCGTTCGTGCTCGCGTACTACCAGACCGACAGTATCGGCCCGCAGGATGCTGACATCCTGATTCAGCTTCGCCCGAAGCATCAGGCAACCGCCGGCTACCAGGACCAGATTCGCAAACTGATGAAGGTCACATATCCCAACGTGACCGCGTATTTTCAGGCCGCGGATATCGTGAGCCAGGTGCTCAATTTCGGCCTTCCCGCGGCGATCGACGCGCAAATCAACGGCAACGACATGCAGGCCAACTACGATATCGCG
>NZ_JAUSKL010000017.1 GCF_030646925.1 Candidatus Binatus sp.
CCTAAGGGGTCGTATCTTTTGCCACCGTGCAGGAGATGCTTCCATTCGGACCCGGCGCCTGGGTACATGTGCACAGACACTCATTGATATCCGGCAATGGTGGTCCGTCGAGCTTTAGCGTAAGGAATTTCGGGACTCCGGCTGCTGCTCCAACGGGGAGGGTGGTTCCGTTAGCGGTGGGGTTAGGCACGCTACAGGATGCGCAGGCGCTGGCGTCACATCTGCTTCCTTTGGCTGCCTCCGGATCGTACGGGCCGAACACCTGATATCCGAAGCTATCCGAGCTGCCTTGCGTCGCGTCAGTTGAGATCGGGCAGGAGCAAATGATCTCATTATCCTGGAGCCGGCCAGCGAAGCCCGGGAATTTCTGACCCTTGCTGCTCTTGAAGCAAATCCCACCGTCGCATTGGCCAAAGGCTACCGGCGCGATCACCCCGCTTCCCGCGTCAGCCGATCCGGTGAGGAACTAAGCTTGTCCTAACTCAACGTTTCTTGTACCGACTGGCTGGTAGCCACGACTCTCGCTGCAGTCTTCGCCGCGTGAGTTGCCGTCGTCCTTTTCGCGATCGGCGCTCTACAGCTCGATCCTTCCAAAGCCGCAATAGCTTGTTCAAGATCCGAAGTCGCGGCGAGTGAATCGGCCTAACGCCAAAAGATGCCGCCGGCGATTTGAGGAAGATCGAGGACGCCCAGTTCGTTGCTATGAACGCTGTAGCAGGTTCCGCTCTGGCAGGCCGGGTTGGAGAAGCTGATCACACCGTCGTTGATGACGACCGGAAAGGCGCCGCCGAAACGCGGATCGCCGGCGATATGGATTTTGCCGCCGCTAAAGTGTACCCGGACCGTAATAAAGGAATTCTGAAACCGCGCGGCCGAGATGAAGGTTCCCGCCGCAGTCGCCTTCGGTTGGTTGAAAGCCACCAGGCCCAGGCCGATCCGGTTGCGTGAAAACAAGGCCAGGCCCTTGTTACGTTGATAGAAGGCATATCTGCCGACGATCGGACTTAAACTAAAGGCGCCTGCTGCGTTGATCATGACTGTGCAACAGCCGCATTTCCACTCGGCGGTCCGTTCCGCGCCGACGTAATGGTTTCTCTGCGACCGTTGGTGGATTCCATTTCCAATTTCAGCGGGAAAGCGCAAGTATCTTTTTTGACAAACAATCAAAGATGAGAGGGAGGGATGTCGATGGCACGCGAACCACGTCGAATCGTTACCGGTCATGACGCCGAGGGAAAATCCGTCATTGTAATCGATGGGCCAGCTACGCCATTTGGCGCCTACTGGCTGACCGCCGCCACTCCCGTGGACAACACCGGCTCTGCCGACGCGGGTCTGCAGGTGCGCACCCTCGAGCCCCCGGCCGCCGGCAGTATCTTTCGCTTCGCGGCGATCCCGCCCGAAGATCCCAAGGTATCGCGCGAGGAGCGCGAACGTCAGACCGCGAAGATGTTTGCGCAAATGGATGCCGCTCACTGCCGCCCGGACACCAGCCGCCATCCCGGCATGCACAAGACCCGCACTATCGACTACGTGGTGCTGCTCTCAGGCGAGGTCACGCTGCTCCTCGACAAAGGCGAAGTCGATCTCAAGCCGTTCGACGTAGTCGTGCAGCGCGGAACAAATCACGCATGGGTGAACAAGGGAAAGGAGCCGGCGTTGATCGCGGCGGTGCTGATCGACGCCAAAGCGTAGTGCCGAAGGTGAAAGTGAAGCGCGAACGCAAGCATACGGCGCTCACCGTGGTCCGAGCGGCCAAGGCGCGCGGAACAATGAATTGAGGGTGACAATCATGGCGATCACAATTGAAAAAATCGATGGCATCAAAAACAAGCTGGGCGAAGGCCCGGTCTGGGATGTTGCCGAAAAAGCGCTCTACTGGATCGACGGCCAGGCACCGGCCATCTATCGACTCGATCCAAAAAGCAACGACATCAAATCGTGGAAGATGCCGAAGCAAATCGGATCGTTCGCGCTGCGCGAAAAGGGCGGTGCCGTGTGCGCACTCTCCGACGGCTTCTATCTGTTCGATTTCGCATCGGGCAGTACCAAACAGATTGGAGATCCGGTCGCGAAGCCAGGCACAACCTTCAATGACGGCAAGACCGACGCGCGCGGCAGGTTTATTGCCGGCACCCTGGACGCCAAATTCGCGAATCCGGTCGGCTCGATCTTCAGTCTCGACGCATCGCTGAAGTGTTCGATGCTCGAACCCGCCATCGGATGCACCAATGGTCCGTGTTTCAGCCCTGACAACCGCACGTTTTATTGTGCCGACAGCGTGAGCCGGACTATCTCGGCCTACGACTACGATCTCGTGGCCGGCACGGTTTCCAACAAACGCCTGTTTGCGGCGCCCAAAGGTCTCGGCGGAGTTCCCGATGGCGCCACGGTGGACGCCGAAGGACATCTCTGGTCCGCTATCGCGGGCGGTGGAAAGATCGTCTGCTACAACCCCGACGGCTCGATTGCGCGGACCGTTGAGGTGCCGGTGCCGATCATCACCAGCGTGATGTTCGGCGGTGACAACCTGGACGTGATGTATGCGACCTCGATCGGCGAGAGGATCCTCGATATGGAACCCGGCGCCGACGGCGGCAGCCTGTTCGCGATCAAAGGGCTGGGTGTGAAGGGTAAACCCGAACCGCGCTTCGCCGGCTGATTGTCTGCATCGGCATCGGACGCTCACGGCAGCAGAAATTGTCGCTCGAAGTGGAGCAGAGGAACTTCCGGCATGGATTTCAAGTTCAGTGAAGCCGACGAGGCGTTTCGCCTGGAATTCAGGAGCTGGCTTGAAAAGAATATTCCTCGCGACTGGCGCGACGAGGACGAACTCGCCGACCCGGATACCAAGTCGGAGTTCGAGCGCCGCCGTACGTGGCATCGCAAACTCCACGACGGCGGCTGGATGTGTATCCACTGGCCGGCGGAGTATGGCGGCCGCGGTGCGACGCTGCTGCAACAGGTGATCTACAACCAGGAGATCGATCGCGCCAAAGCCCCGCCCACGGTCAACTTCCAGGGTATCGCGCGCGTAGGCCCCACCTTGATGCAGTGGGGAACCCCGGCGCAGAAAAAACGCTTCATCCCAAAAATTCCGTCGGCCGAGGAGATCTGGTGCCAGGGTCTATCGGAGCCCAACCACGGCTCCGACCTCGCCGCAGTCGAGACTCGCGCGATCGACAAGGGTGACTACTTCCTCGTCAACGGCTCCAAAGTCTGGACCTCCAACGCTCATCACGCCGACTTCTCCACTCTGCTCTGCCGCACCGATCCTGAACAGCCCAAGCACAAAGGGCTAAGTTATTTGCTGGTGAGCATGAAAAGTGCGGGCGTTACGGTGCGCCCACTCGTGCAGATCACCGGTGAGCACGGGTTCAACCAGGTATTTTTCGAGGATGTGCAGGTTCCCAAAGAGAATCTGGTCGGCAAGAAAAACGAGGGATGGCTGGTCGCGATCACCAACATGATGTTTGAGCGCACCATTCACGGCGGCCGCACCGACATGATGATCGAGGTGAAACAGCTCGCCACTCTGGCCGCGCGAGTGGAGCTTCGCGGCAGGCCCGCCATAATGGATTCTTACGTGCGCCAGCATCTTGCGAGCTTCGCCTGCGAAGCCGAGGCGCTGAAATATACGAGCTTTCGTCAGCTCACCCGCCAGCTACGCGGGCTGCCGCCGGGTCCCGAAGGCTCGGTGATGAAGCTGGGTACCACCGATCTGAATCTCAGGATCCAGAAGTTCGCGATGGAACTTCTGGGCGCCTACAGCCAGTTCGAATACCAGGCTGCGGGCGCGATCGATCGCGGCAAGTGGTCCCATCGGATGCTCGCGGCGCGGCGCGGCACGATCGCGGCTGGGACCAATGAGATACAGCACAACATTATCGGCGAGCGGGTGCTCGGTCTTCCGAAGGGCTGACTCAGCGCTACGCACGTCTGATAGTTCATGTAGGTGACGGCCACAGTAGGTTGCCAAAGCGAGGAGGATTCAGCCATGTCGCAAGACCATTCTCTTACCGATCTCGATTTCTTTGTGAGCGGCAACCCCGATCAAATCTGGCGGGAGCTGCGCGCCAATGATCCGGTTCACTGGACTGAAAGGAACGGCCGGACC
>NZ_JAUSKL010000018.1 GCF_030646925.1 Candidatus Binatus sp.
ACATTTTCGCGAAAATATTCGCTCGGCCTTTTGGTGAGCGTGCCCGCCGGCAGCCAGTAGCGATGGCGGTCGTAGGCGTGATCCATGCGGTACATGTAATGCGGAACCCAGCCGGCGTCGGCCTCGACGCATACGACCTTCAGCTTGGGATGGCGCTCGAACACGCCGCCCAGCACGAAGGTCCCGATGATGTCCTGACAGCCGCGGATGATCGCCAGAAAGCCATTGAGCTTCGGGCCGCGAGTCTGGAAGTTGTCGGTGCTGCTGGTGAGGATGTGAAAGCTCAGCGGCAACTGGAGATCGATTGCGGCTCGGTAGAAATCGTCGTAGGCGGGGCTGTCGTAGTCTTCGACCTTGGGATTGCCCGGCATCATGACGCCCTTCATCCCCAGTTGCTTCATCTTGCGCAGGTCCTCGATTCCTTCCTCGGGCGAGCGCATCGCAGTCTGGCCGCATCCGATCAGCCGGTCGGGATGCGCGCCGCAGTACTCGGCGATCCATAAATTGTAGGCGTCGAAGCAGGCCTTCTTGTAATCGAAATCCGGATGGTTGCAGAGCATCATGCCGACGGTAGGGTAGATGACTTCGGCGGAGACGCCGTCGCGATCCTGGTCGGCCATCCGCGCCTCAGGATCCCAACCGCCACGATGCATATCCTCGAATTTCACGCCGAAGGCCGCCAGCTCCTTCGCGTCCTTGCCGGCCGCCGCGATCAGTCCCATCGGAATCGGGCGCTCGAGATCCTTGATTACGAAGATATCGCCCAGCTTGTCGTCGCGCACCATGTGCGGGGCGGTGTCCTTGTACTTGCGATCGATCCGATCCACGTAGGTGCCCGGCGGCTCGGCGATATGGGAATCGGCTGAAATGATTGGCTTTTGCATACGGCTTCGGCTCCTTGTTTGTGCGACTGCGCTGCGATCTCTTGTGCTGGTGAATTCGATGTAGCAAACTCGCTTGACGTTTTCAATCGGAAACATCGATACATTAAACGAAACCGCATGGAGCCGAGCGAACCATAGTCATGTGCACTACAAGTAGCGCTGCGAGGGGCGGGTAAGGCGTGGAAGAAACCGTAAGCAAGCTGGGAGAGCGACTCAAACGGGTCAGGCTCGAGCAGGGTTTGACGCTGCGCGACCTGGGGTTACGGGCTCAAGTTTCAGCGGGCACGATTCAGAAGATTGAGGCGGGCCGGCTGGTGCCGTCGGTCGAAATCTTCGTGAAGGTAACCAAGGCGCTGCGCCGCCGCGCGAGCTTTTTTTTGGGCGACGAAGATGGCGCGGCCGACGTCCGCGTGATTCGCCGCGAGGCGCGGAAATCTTTCGACGCAGGCGCGCGGATCAAGATCGAAAGCATCGCCGAAACGCTGCGCGAGCCGAAGATGGAAGGGTACTTGATTACCGTTCCCAAGCGCGCCCGCAGCGGGCGGCCGCTCGGCTTCAGCGGCGAGATACTGTTCTTCTGCAACAAGGGCAGTGTGGATTTTTTCGTGCGCGGCAAGAAAGAAGTGTTACGCCAGGGCGATTCGATTCATTTCAAGGCCGCGATTCCGCATCGCTTCCAGAACAACGGCCCCATCGTCGCCGAACTGCTGGTGGTGTGGTCGCCCGCATAACCCGCGAAAGCTGGAAGAACTTGTTAACCAGACAGGCTCAATTTCATTGGACGAGTAAGTATCAGGTGCGCTATCCCTGTTTCCAAAGCGAAACATTTGCGTCCGATCGGCTGGCTCTCCGAGCTTGCCCAGTCAGAAGTAATGATAAAGGTCCGGAGGATGACTAATGGAATACGATCTTAAAATTGCCAACGGCACAATTATCGACGGCACCGGACAGCCGGGAGTCACTGGCGACTTAGCGATTAAGGATGGAAAGATCGCAGCGTCGGGAAAAGCGCCGGGCAAGGCGCGCGATACGATCGACGCGCGCGGCAAGATCGTGGCTCCCGGATTCATCGACATACACACCCATTACGACGCGCAGGTGATGTGGGATCGGATGATGACGATCTCGCCATGGCGCGGAGTCACCACGGTGGTAACGGGCAATTGCGGTTTCGGCGTGGCGCCCACCCGGCCCGAGCATCGCGGCCTGATCATGCGCACGCTCGAGAAGGTCGAGGGCATGAGCCTGGCGGCGCTCGAGGAAGGCCTCGGCTACAACTGGCCGTTCGAGAGTTTTGGCCAGTACCTCGACGCGGTCGAGCGGCGCGGGACGGCAATCAACTTCGGCGCGCTGGTAGGACATACGCCGATTCGGATGTATGTGATGGGCGAGGAATCGACCGAGCGCCCTGCCGCGGAAGCGGAGATCGCGCAAATGCGGGAGATCGTGCGGAGCGCGATGAAGGCCGGCGCGCTTGGCTTTGCCACTTCGAAATCGCAGACCCATGTCGGCTACAGCGGCAAGCCGGTGCCGAGCCGGGCGGCGGATGTCGCGGAAATCAAGGCGCTCGCCGCGGTCCTGGGCGAGATGGGCGAGGGCATCATCCAGGCCACCGTGGGGCGCGAACTTTTCTTGAAGGAATTCGTCGAGATCGCGCAGGCGACCGGGCGCCCAGTAACGTGGACGGCGTTGCTGGCCGGGATGTCCGGCATGGCCGGACCCGACAGCCATCAGAAACTACTCCGCGAGTCGGAGGCGATCTTCGACCGCGGCATCGCGGTCGTCCCGCAGGTCACTTGTCGCCCGCTCAACTTCGAGTTTACTTTCAAGGAGCCTTTCCTTTTCGAAAGTATGCCGGTGTTCGCCGGGATCTCGGCGGCGGATCTTGAAGGCAAGAAGCTGATCTATGCGACAACAGATTTCCGCGGAGCATTCAAGTCCAAGGCGGGAGCGGAATCCGGCGGTCCGTTCTCGAACCGGTGGGACCGCACGACGATCTCGTACTGTCCTTCCGATCCGTCGCTCGAAGAGCGCGTCGTCAGCGAGGTCGCGCGCGAACGCAGATGCGACCCGATCGATCTCGCGCTGGATCTTGCGCTCGCGTCGAATCTCGAAGCGCGCTTCCGCATGTCGATTTTTAACGACGACGAGGATCAGGTCGCCGAACTTCTCCACGGTAGAGGCACGGTGCTCGGGCTGTCCGACGCTGGCGCGCACGCGAGCCAGCTCTGCGACGCCTGCTTCTCGACCTATCTGCTTCAGCGCTGGGTGCGAGAGAAGAAAGCGATCTCGCTCGAGCGCGCGATCTGGATGCTCACCGCGCGTCCGGCCGAGGTCTTCGGGATCAAGGATCGCGGGCGCCTTGAGGTTGGTCTTGCCGCGGACGTGACCGTCTTCGATCCGGACAAGGTGGGATGCTCCAAGCTGAGGCGCGTCAACGATATGCCGGGAGGACAGGATCGTCTGGTGGCGGACGCCAGCGGCATCGACGCGGTGATTGTAAACGGAACATTGATTCGGCATCACGGAAAAGATGCGGTCGCGACCGACGGCCCGCTGCCGGGACGTGTCCTGCGTCACGGAAGCGCCAGCCAAGCCGCCTGAAATAACGCTCAAAGCGAGGAGGATTCAGCCATGTCGCAAGACCATTCTCTTACCGATCTCGATTTCTTTGTGAGCGGCAACCCCGATCAAATCTGGCGGGAGCTGCGCGCCAATGATCCGGTTCACTGGACTGAAAGGAACGGCCGGACC